>RGVM01000100.1 GCA_010027295.1 Chitinophagia bacterium | reverse complement strand
AAGCTTCCGGGATGAGCATCATCATCACGTGGGGGAGGGATCGCCCCGTCATGCAGAGCAGCTCGATCATATTATCGAGGCATGCGCTATCTGACTGTCCGTCGCCCACGATGGGCAGCAGCATCTCCATCTCCTCCTTGGTGAAGAGTGGGGAGGTGAAGCCGCGTTCGCTGCTCTTGAGCCAGTTGAGGTTGCCCTGGAGGGTATTGATCTCGCCGTTGTGGGCGATGAAGCGGAAGGGTTGTGCCAGTTTCCAGGAGGGGAAGGTGTTGGTGGCGAAGCGGGAGTGGACTAGGCCGAAGGCGCTCACGACGCGGCGGTTCCGCAGGTCGGAGAAATAGTGGCGCACCTGGCCGCTGGTGAGCTGTCCCTTGTAGATGACGACGCGATGCGAGAGGGAGGCGATGTAGAAGCCTACGGGGTCCTTGCGTACGGTATCGCGGATGAGGTGGCTGGCGTGGTTGCGGAGGACGAAGAGCTTGCGTTCAAAGGCATCCGGTTCGGTGATATGGTCGGGGCAGGCCACGAACACCTGTTCCATCTCAGGTTCGACGGACAGGGCTGTTGGGCCGATGCCCGTCGGGTCGACCGGTACCTTACGCCAGGCGAGGATCTCGAGGCCAAGCTTGTCGGCCGTACGCTGAAAGATCTCGCGGCATTCTTCTCGGAGTCGTACGTCGCGGGGGAAGAACACGCAGCCTGCGGCATAGCGGCCGAAGGGGGGCAGGTGCACACCCAGCTTCAGGCATTCTTCGAAGAAGAACTCGTGTGGCGTCTGGATAAGGATGCCGGCACCGTCGCCGGTGTTGTCCTCGCAGCCGCAGGCGCCCCGATGCTCCATGTTCTCGAGGATCGTGAGGGCGTCGGAGACGATCTGGTGACCACGGTTGCCTTTGATGTTGGCCACGAAACCGATCCCGCAGGCGTCATGTTCGAATTCGGGACGGTATAAACCCCTGTTGCTTGCCATATTGTGGCGACATTTTAGATGAAATCCAAGAAATTCCTGTTTTCATGGGAGATAATCAAAGGAGATGGCAAGCGGTACGTTGAAATTACAAAAAAATTCCGTGTTTACCTTCCATGGCTCGGGTTTTCGTGGGATATGGGTGGATGGGCTCAGACGAGGTATCCGAAGAGTTTATCGTCCTTGTTGATTTCGGTGAACTGGACGCCGGCCTGCCGCATGCGGGTGATGAGTCCTGCGTAGTCGTCGCCCTGCCTGAGTTCGACGCCCACGAGTGCCGGGCCGGCCTCCTTGTTGGTCTTCTGCATGTATTCGAAGCGCGTGATGTCGTCCGTGGGTCCGAGGACGTTGTTGACGAACTCCCTGAGGGCTCCGGGCCTTTGGGCGAAGCTGATCAGGAAGTAGTGTTTCAGTCCTTCGAACTGGAGCGACCTTTCGCGGATCTCGGGCATGCGGTCGATGTCGTTGTTGCTCCCGCTGACGATGCAGACGACCTTCTTCCCGCGCAGTTCCGCGGCGTAGTCGTCGAGGGCTGCAATGGCGAGGGCACCGGCGGGTTCCACCACGATGGCCTCTTCGTTGTAGAGGCGGAGGATGGTGGAGCAGACCTTCCCCTCGGGCACCAGGTGCATTTCATCCACCACGTCGCGGCAGATGGGGAAGGTGATGTCTCCGACCCTCTTGACGGCGGCACCGTCGATGAATCGGTCGATTCCGGGGAGGGTGACGGGTTGACCGGCCCTGAGGGCCTCTGTCATGGATGGGGCTCCCTCGGGTTCGAGTCCTATGATGCGCGTGCCGGGGGAGTGTTCCCGGAACCAGGTGCCGACGCCGGCCGCGAGGCCTCCCCCCCCGACGGGAAGGAAGAGGTAGTCGATGCCCTGGAGGTCTTCGAGGATCTCTAGTCCGACGGTACCCTGTCCCTCGATGATCCTGAGGTCGTCGAAGGGCGGGATGAAGAGCATGTCCTGCGCCTCGGTATAGGCTTTGGCGGCGGCGGCACAGTCGTCGAAAGTGTCGCCTTCCAGCCGGATCTCGACCCAATCCTCACCGAACATGCGGGTCTGTTCTATCTTCTGCCTTGGGGTGATGAAGGGCATGAACACGACCCCGTGCAACCTTAGTTTGCGACAGCTGTAGGCGAATCCCTGGGCATGGTTGCCGGCGCTCGCGCAGACGACGCCCTTCTGGGCCTCCTCGGTAGGTAGTGCGCTCATCAGGTTGTAGGCGCCCCTGATCTTGTAGGAGCGGACGACCTGAAGGTCCTCCCGTTTAAGGTATACCTGCCCGTCGTATTTGCGGGACAGCCGGAGGTTGAACTGCAGGGGCGTGTGTGTCGCCACCTTCCGTAGCCTTTCGGCGGCCCTGCGTATGTCTATCTCCGTCCGGGTCGTCGGTTGCATGGGTCAAGGGTTGGGCACACCGTCCGGCACAGGCGGACGGTGTGCCGGGGGTGCTATGCCTGGTTCTCGGGGCGTAGGCTGCGGACCGTCTTGCCGGCCTGCCACATCTCGCTCTCCCGGAGTTCTCGGAGTTCCTGCTCGAGGCGGCTGCGGTAGTCAGGCTGGCTGTTGCTATCGATGCTGCGCTGGCTCTCGCGACCGCTGGAGACGCTGTCGTAGAGTTCGTTGAAGACGGGCAGGGTGGCGTCGCGGAACCGCTTCCACCAGTCGAGCGCGCCGCGCTGTGCGGTGGTGGAGCAGTTGGCGTACATCCAGTCCATGCCGTTCTCGGCTACCAGGGGCATGAGCGACTGGGTGAGTTCCTCGACGGTCTCGTTGAAGGCTTCGGAGGGGGAGTGTCCCCGGTCGCGCAGCACCTGGTACTGGGCGGCGAAGATGCCTTGGATGGCGCCCATGAGGGTTCCACGCTCGCCGGTGAGGTCGCTGTACACCTCCTTTTGGAAGTTGGTCTCGAACAGGTAGCCGCTGCCGATGGCGATGCCGAGGGCGACGACGCGGTCGAAGGCCCTTCCGGTGGCGTCCTGGTGGATGGCGTAGCTGCTGTTGAGGCCGCGGCCCTGGAGGAACATGCGGCGCAGCGAGGTGCCGGAGCCCTTGGGGGCGACGAGGATGACGTCCACGTCGGCGGGGGGGACGATGCCTGTCTGGTGTCGGTAGGTGATGCCGAAGCCGTGCGAGAAGTAGAGGGCCTTGCCGGGGGTCAGGTGCTGTTTGACGGTGGGCCACATCGCTATCTGCGCCGCGTCGGAGAGGAGGTAGCAGATGATGGTGCCGCGTTGGAGTGCCTCTTCTATCTCGAAGAGGGTCTCGCCGGGCACGAAGCCGTCGCTGACGGCCTTGTCCCAGCTCTTGGAGTCCTTGCGCTGTCCCACGATCACGTTGACGCCGTTCTCCTTCTGGTTGAGGGCCTGTCCGGGTCCCTGGACGCCGTAGCCGATGACGGCTACGACTTCGTCCTTGAGTACTTCCCGGGCCTTGGACAGCGGGAATTCCTCCCTTGTCACCACATTCTCCTCGACGCCTCCGAAGTTCAGTTTTGCCATGTCTTTCCTTTTGTATTTGTTTTTCCGTTGTTGATTGTATCCGTTTCCGTTTCCGTTCACATGGAGAACACGCCCTCGCGGCTGCCTGCCGGGCTGGCCTCGGGAGTCGTCCCCCGGGGGGCGGCCTCCTCGAACTCCTTGAGTTTCTCGTGGAAGCCCGAGCTGTGTTTGATGATGGCCACCCTTGCGCTCCTGACGAACTCGATGAGGCCGAAGGGGCCCAGCACTTCTATGAGCTTGTCGGTCTCCTCGCGGTGGCCGGAGGTCTCGAAGATGGTGAAGTCGCGGCGTATCACCACGGCGCGTGCTCCGTGCTCGCGCAGCAGCCGCTCCACCTTGGCCTTTTCAGCGATCTCCTCGGTGGGCACCTTGTAGAGGGCGAGCTCCTGCCAGACGATCTCGTCGTTGGTGTTGAAATACGCCTTGAGCACGTCGATCTGTTTCTCGATCTGGCGCACCACCTTCCTGACGACGTCCTCCGTCTCGTTGACGACGATGGTGAAGCGGTGGATGCCCTCGATCTCGGAGGGGGAGGTGTTAAGGCTCTCGATGTTGATCTTGCGCCGTGAGAACATGATGGCGATGCGGTTGAGCAGTCCCACTTGGTTCTCTGTGTATACGGTGATGGTGTATTCCTGTTTCATGGATATGAGGTTTTGTCTTCCCTGCGGCCGTGTTCAGCGAAGCCGTATCTCGGCTACCCCGCAGCCCTGGGGCACCATGGGGAACACGTTGTTCTCCTTGCCGACCATGACCTCGAGCAGGTATGGCCCCTGGTGCGACATCATCCTGCGCACGGCCTCCGAGAGGTCCTTGCGTTCGCTGACGCAGGCCCCTTCGATGCGGTAGGCGCGGGCGAGCGCGACGAAGTCGGGGCTCTCGATATCGACTGAGGAATATCGCCTGTCGTGGAAGAGCTGCTGCCACTGCCGGACCATGCCGAGGAAGTTGTTGTTGAGGATGAGGATCTTGACATCTACGCCGAACTGCATGATGGTGCCCAGTTCCTGGAGTGTCATCTGGAAGCCGCCGTCGCCGATGATGGCCACCACCTGTCTGCCGGGGGCGCCATACTTGGCGCCGATGGCCGCAGGGAGGGCGAAGCCCATCGTTCCCAGTCCGCCGGAGGTGACGTTGCTCTTGCTGTCGTTGAAACGCGCGTATCGGCAGGCCACCATCTGGTGTTGTCCCACGTCGGTGACGATGACGGCGTCGCCGCCGCTGCATTCGTTGAGTTCGCGTATCACCTCTCCCATGGTGAGCACGTCGCCGGTGGGGTTGAGTTCCTCTCGGATGACGGCGTCTGTCTCCTGCACCATGCAGTCGTGGAAGCGTTTCACCCAGGCGTCATGGCGACGTGGCTGTACGAGGGTGGTGAGCAGGGGGAGCGTCTCCTTGCAGTCGCCCCAGACGGGGACGGTCGCCTTGACGTTCTTGTCGATTTCCGCGGGGTCAATGTCAAGGTGCACCACTTTGGCCTGCTTGGCATACTTGTCGAGCCTGCCGGTGACGCGGTCGTCGAAGCGCATGCCGACGGCTATGAGCACGTCGCATTCGTTGGTGAGCAGGTTGGGCCCGTAGTTGCCGTGCATGCCGAGCATGCCCACGTTGAGGGGGTGGTCGGTGGGGAGTGCGCTCAGTCCGAGGATGGTCCATGCTGCGGGGATGCCCGACTTATCGAGGAAGGCCTTGAATTCGGCCTCGGCCCGGCCGAGGATGACGCCCTGTCCGAAGATGACGAAGGGTCGTTCGGCGGCGTTGATGAGTGCGGCGGCTTCTTCCACATAGGGCATGCGCACCACGGGCTTGGGCCGGTAGCTGCGGATATGCCGGCAGGGGGTGTATCCGGCGTATTCGAAGGACTGCAGTTGCGCGTTCTTGGTGATGTCGATGAGCACGGGGCCTGGGCGTCCGCTGCCGGCGATGTAGAAGGCCTTGGCGAGGACGGAGGGGAGTTCCGTCGCGTCGGTCACCTGGTAGTTCCATTTGGTGACGGGCGTGGTGATGTTGATCACGTCGGTCTCCTGGAAGGCGTCGGTGCCGAGCAGGTGTGCGAATACCTGGCCGGTGATGCACACAACGGGGGTGGAGTCGATCATCGCGTCGGCGAGTCCCGTGACGAGGTTGGTGGCGCCCGGGCCGCTGGTGGCGAAGACGACGCCCGTGCGACCGGAGGTGCGGGCATAACCCTGGGCGGCGTGTATGCCGCCCTGCTCGTGCCTCACCAGGATATGCTCCAGGCGGTCGCCGTATCCGTAGAGTGCGTCATAGATGGGCATGATGGCGCCACCGGGGTAGCCGAAGATGGTAGTGACGCCTTCCGCCACGAGGGCTTCGCAGACGGCCTCCGACCCGGTGAGGGTCCTGGGCAGGGGACTGTCTACGGCTTGTGCCGATGGCTTGGCTGCCGGTTTCGTAGTCGTTTGTGCTGACATAATATGTCCGGTTTGTGTCATTCGTCGGTCACGCAGCCTTCGGCAGCGGTGCGAACGGTCTGTGCGTACTTGTAGAGGATGCCACGGGTGGCTTTTGGGGCGGGCTTCGTCCATGCCTGCCTCCTCGCTTCGAGTTCGGCCTCGGGCACGTGGAGGACGATGCGGTTGTTCACGGCATCCACCTCGATGACGTCGTTGTCGTGCACCAGGGCGATGGTGCCGCCCTCGCAGGCTTCGGGGGTGATATGGCCCACCACGAAGCCGTGGGTGCCTCCGCTGAAGCGTCCATCGGTGATAAGGGCGACGGACTTCCCGAGTCCGGCGCCTATAATGGCGGATGTGGGTTTGAGCATCTCGGGCATGCCCGGGGCGCCCCTTGGTCCCACGTGGCGTATGACGACCACATCGCCGGCGCGGACCCTGCCGTTGCCAATGCCTTCGATAAGTTGTTCCTCGCCGTCAAAGACGCGGGCCGGGCCGGAGAAGCGTTCCCCCTCCTTGCCGCTGATCTTGGCGACGCTTCCCTGCGGGGCGAGGTTGCCGTAGAGGATCTGGAGGTGACCTGTCGTCTTCACGGGGGCTTCGACGGGGAGGATGACCTTCTGGGTGTCGAAGTCAAGGTCCGGTACCTCGGCCAGGTTCTCAGCGAGGGTGCGACCTGTGACCGTGAGACAGTGTCCGTGGAGTAGGCCCTTCCCGAGAAGGTATTTCATGACTGCAGGCACGCCGCCGATGCGGTGGAGATCCTCCATGAGGTATTTACCGCTGGGCTTTAGGTCGCCAATGACGGGCACTTTATCGCTGATGCGCTGGAAGTCGTCCTGCGTGAGGGGGATGCCGACTGCCCTGGCGATGGCGATGAAGTGGATGACGGCATTGGTGGAGCCGCCGAGAGCGATGATGACGGTGAGGGCGTTGTCGAAGGCCTCTCGGGTCATGATACGGGAGGGGCGGATGTCCTGTTCGAGGAGTTGGTGCATGACCCTGGCGGCCTCGCGGCACTCAGCCTGTTTTTCGGAACTGAGGGCGGGGTTGGAGGACGAGTAGGGGAGGCTCATGCCCAGTGCCTCGATGGCGGAGGCCATGGTGTTGGCGGTGTACATGCCGCCGCAGGCGCCTGCGCCCGGGCAGGCGTTGCGGACGATGCCCTTGAAATCTGCCTCGTCGAGGGTGCCGGCGATCTTGCGGCCCAGGGCTTCGAAGGCCGAGATGATGTTTAGGTCTTCGCCCTTCCAGTGCCCCGGGGCGATGGTGCCGCCGTATACCATGATGGAGGGCCTGTCTAGGCGTCCCATGGCGATCAGTGAGCCGGGCATGTTCTTGTCGCAGCCGGGTACGGCGATGAGGCCGTCGTAGTACTGGGCGCCGCAGACCGTCTCGATGGAGTCGGCGATGACGTCGCGGCTGACGAGGGAGTAGCGCATGCCTGGGGTACCGTTGGCCATTCCGTCGCTCACGCCGATGGTGTGGAAGACGAGTCCTACGAGGCCCTCCTCCCGCACGCCGTCGCGGATGCGGTCGGCCAGTCCGTTGAGGTGCATGTTGCAGGGGTTGCCCTCGTAGCCCATGCTAGCGATGCCCACCTGCGCCTTGGCGAGGTCGTCCTCGGTGAGGCCGATGGCGTGGTACATGGCCTGTGCGGCGGGCTGCGTGGGGTCCTGCGTGAGCGTCCGGCTGTATCGGTTCAGTATGCCCATGGGGTCAGATGATGGTGGATTTGCGGAGTTGGATGTTGGCGCGGTTGACCTCGTCGGGGATCTTTTGTGCGATGTGGTCGCATACGAGTTCCCCGATGGTGGAGGTGAAGTAGAAGTTGACGGGGTCGATGTCCTTGGTGACGAAGCCGTGCTGGAGGGTCCAGTCGACCGCCATCCGGACGGCTCCGGCTTCTTCGTGGAGACCGAGGTGGTCAAGCATCATGGCGGCGGAGAGGATGGAGCCTACGGGGTTGGCGATATCTTTGCCGGCGGCCTGGGGGTAGGAGCCGTGGATGGGTTCGAAGAGGGCGGCTTCCCCACCGACGGAGGCGGATGGCAGGAGTCCGAGGGAGCCGCTGAGGACGCTGGCTTCGTCGCTGAGGATGTCTCCGAACATGTTCTCTGTGAGGATGACGTCGAACTGGGCGGGGTTGACGACGAGCTGCATGGCGGCGAAGGGGCCC
>RGVM01000099.1 GCA_010027295.1 Chitinophagia bacterium | reverse complement strand
TCTACGTGCTGACCATCATCGGCATCTTCATCCTTCGACGCCGCAGGCCAGACGCCGAGCGGCCCTACCGCGCCTTCGGCTACCCCGTCCTGCCCGGCATCTACATCGTCATGGGCCTGGCCTTCTGCGTGCTGCTGCTGTTCTTCAAGACCACGTACGCAGCCTGGGGCCTCGCCATCACCCTGGCGGGCGTGCCTATCTACCTCCTCACACAAAAGGCTCGCAACTGAACTGACATGTCGCGCATTGCCAGCATTTTCGATGCCTTCCGCTCCATCAGGGTCGGCGTGATCGGTGATGTGATGCTCGACACCTACTGCTGGGGCCGGGTGGAGCGCATTTCACCAGAAGCGCCTGTTCCGGTAGTCGAGGTTAGTCGTCGCGAACATAGGCTTGGCGGTGCGGGCAACGTCGCCCTGAACCTCTCCCGGCTGGGTGCCCGTGTTTCGGTCCTCTCCGTGATCGGTGCCGATGACGAGGGCGTGATCCTACGCGGCCTGTTCAGGGAGCTGTCTATCGACGACAGCCATCTGCTTTCCTGCGAGGATCGCGTCACCACGCAGAAGACCCGCATCATCGCAAAGAACCAGCAGATGATGCGGCTCGACAGCGAGAACAGCGGGAGGATAGGCTCTTCGATGCAGTGACCTCCTTTCTCGACAGGGATTCCCCGCGCCTACTGATCTTCGAGGATTACGACAAGGGGGTGCTGACGGAGAGGCTCATCCGTCAGGCCGTCGATGCCTGTCGCGTCAGGGGCATCCTCAGCGCCGTCGACCCCAAGAAGCGACATTTTCTGTCCTACGCGGGCGTCGACATCTTCAAGCCCAACCTCAAGGAGGTGCGTGAGGGTCTCGGCATCCCGGTGGACCCGGGAGACACCGCCACGCTGGATGCCGCCCATGCAGCGCTTTCCGAGCGTCTCGGGCACCGCTTCTCCCTCATCACCCTGTCGGAACATGGCATCTACCATGCCGGGGACGGTCGGTCGCACCGCATTCCCACGCACCGCCGAAACATCGCCGATGTGAGTGGGGCGGGTGACACCGTCATCGCTGTCGCGTCCCTGGTGCATGCCGTGACGGGCGACATGAGCTTGTCGGCTGAGATGGCCAACATCGCGGGCGGTATCGTCTGTGAGGAGGTCGGCACCGTGGCCATCACGCGGGAGCGCCTGGAGGCGGAATGCCGGCGTTTGATGGAAGTGGAAGAGGAGGATGTCGACAGTCGCACATGACGAATTCCAAACAAGCAGAAATGAAGTCCGTTGCCGTCATTGTGGCGGGTGGGTCCGGCAGCCGGATGGGTGGCGGCACCCCCAAGCAGTTCCTCGAATTGAAGGGTCGTCCCGTGCTGGTGCATGCCGTGGAGGCTTTCACGGCGGCCTTGCCCGACATCGAAGTGGTCGTGGTGCTGCCGGCCTCGCATCTGGAGGAAGGGGGTGATATCCTAGCCCGCCACCTGCCCGAATGGGGCGTGCTGCTCGCCGAGGGCGGGGAGACGCGTTTCCATTCCGTACGAAACGGGTTGTCGCTCGTGAAGGAGTCATCCGTCGTCTTCGTGCACGATGCAGCCAGGTGCCTGGTGACGCCCAATCTCATCCTGCGATGCCATCGTCAGGCCCTCGAGAAGGGTTCTGCGGTGCCCGTCGTACCCGTGCGCGACAGCATGCGCATGATGGATGAAGACGGCCATTCCGTCATCGACAGGGAGCGCCTACGCGCCGTGCAGACGCCGCAGACCTTCCGTTCGGACATCCTGCTGCCTGCATTCGCACAGCCTTGGCGGGCCGAGTTCACAGACGAGGCGACAGTCGTGGAAGCCTATGGCCTTCCGGTGGAGTTGGTGGAGGGGGAGGCGGACAACATCAAGGTCACCTATCCGGTCGACCTGGTGGTCGCCGCACAAGTGCTGGAAGCGCGGCTCACCTGAATTCGACGGGTGTGGCCTCTTTTGACCCGGGCACGTACCTGTAGAAGCCCTCTCCGCTCTTGACGCCGAGGCGTCCGGCCCTGACCATGTTGACGAGCAGCGGGCATGGCGCGTAAGCGGGCTGGCCGAAACCCTCCTGCAGCACCTGAAGGATTGCCAGGCAGACGTCGAGGCCGATGAAGTCGGCCAGTTGAAGGGGGCCCATCGGGTGCGACATCCCCAGTTTCATGACCGTGTCGATCGCGGCCACGTCGGCCACGCCTTCGTGAAGCGTGCGGATGGCCTCGTTGATCATCGGCATCAGGATGCGGTTGGCGACGAAACCGGGGTAGTCCTGCACCACACAGGGCGTCTTCCCCAGGTGGCGGCTCAGCTCTACGATCCGTTCCGTGACATCGGAGGCCGTCGCGTACCCGTTGATGACTTCCACGAGTTTCATCACCGGCACGGGATTCATGAAGTGCATGCCGATGACCTTGTCGGGTCGACCCGTGGCGGCGGCGATGCGGGTAATGGAGATGGACGAGGTGTTGCTGGCAAGGATGCATTGTGGAGGACAGGCGTCATCGAGCTGGCCGAAGATGCGGAGTTTGAGGTCTGAGTTCTCGGTGGCCGCCTCAACGACTAGGTCGGCGTCTCGCACGCCCTCTTCCAGCGAAGTGGCTGTGCGGATGCGGGCGAGGGTCGCCAGTTTGTCACTTTCCGTCAGGATACTTTTCAAAACCTGCCGGTCCAGATTCTTCGCAATGGTTGAGACACCCTTCCGAAGGGCTTCTTCCGAGATGTCGACTAGGGCGACGTCGAAGCCCTGCTGTGCGAAGACGTGGGCGATCCCGTTGCCCATCGTCCCGGAACCTATGACGGAGATGTGCCGCATGGTGGGGAGGTCATTTTTTCTTGAAGTCGCCCCGCTTCCAGGCCTTGACGAACTCGCTCCAGGCGAAGGGGTTCATGATGTTCATGGGGGGCGTCTGCCCGTTGGAGTAGTACCGGGCTGCGTTCCTGGCGAGGTTGTAGTTCATGGACTCCCGGCCGTCGCGCGGCATGGATTGGGCGAGGATGCGTCGTTTGGCCATATCGGTATTCTGCCGTGCCACTTCTATCTGGTCGTCGGGGACGGGTGTGTTGACGAAGTCGCGCTCGAACTGCTCTCTCGTTGGCCTGGGTTTGATGATACTGGCAGGAAGGTATACCGTGTCGGTGACCATGAGCTGTATCACGCTGAAGGCTTTGCCTTCGAGTTCCCTGGGTATGCGAGTGAGCTTGGGTTTGAAGCCGACGGAGGTGAACTCGATCTCATCGCCCTTCAGGACCACGATCGAGAAGACGCCCTGATAGTTGCTGATGGTACCCCTGCCGGAACCCTTGACGATGATGGAGACGCCCGGCAGGCCGCGAAGGCTGTCGGCCGTCATCACCACGCCGTAGAGCTGTACGACGGAGTCCTGGAAACTCTCGAACTGCGCCTTCACGGCACCCGGTACGAGGAAGAATCCGATGGCTGCATAAAGTGCGATCCTGCGCATGCGATCATCGATGCTTCAAAGGTACTCCCCGGATTGATAAACAAACACGGGTGGGGAATGGTTAATTTTGCGCCTCCCTTCACTCCCCAAATAACGACCCATGACACAGCAGGACATCCTCGAGGCGCTCGGTACGGTACAGGAGCCCGACCTGGGCAAAGACCTCGTCACGCTCAAGATGGTGCGCGACATACGCATCGAGGGGCGCGCCGTGTCCTTCACGCTGGTGCTGACGACGCCCGCCTGTCCGCTGAAGGAGCTCATGCGCCGCGACTGCGAGCGGGCCATCCACGCGCGCTGCGGGGAGGATGTTTCGGTGGATGTGAAGTTCACGGCCGACACGAGTTCGATGCGATCCGACGGAAAGGCTCTTTTGCCCGGCGTGAAGAACATCATCGCCGTGGTCAGCGGAAAGGGCGGAGTGGGCAAGTCGACCGTCTCCGCCAACCTGGCGCTGGCGCTGGCGCAGGGCGGAGCCCGCGTGGGGCTGATGGATGCCGACATCTACGGGCCGAGCATGCCCATCATGTTCGGCATCCGCGGCGAGCGCCCGCTGATGGTGCAGGCCGACGGCAAGGACCGGATCGTCCCCATCGAGCGGTACGGCATATCCGTCATTAGCATGGGGCTGCTGGTCGATGAGAAGAGCGCCGTCGTCTGGCGCGGTCCCATGGCCAGCTCCGCCATCCGGCAGTTCGTCACCGACGTACATTGGGGCGAACTCGACTACCTCGTCATCGACATGCCGCCGGGCACAGGCGACATTCACCTGACGCTCGTGCAGACCGTGCCCGTCACGGGTGCCATCGTGGTGACGACACCGCAGGATGTGGCACTGGCCGACGCCAAAAAGGCCATCGCCATGTTCGGACAGGCGCAGATACGGGTGCCCATCATCGGACTGGTCGAGAACATGGCCTGGTTCACGCCGGCCGAGCTGCCGGAGAACCGGTACTATATCTTCGGAAAGGAGGGAGGGAAAAAGCTTGCCGACCAGTTCGACATCCCCTTCCTGGGTGAGATACCCATCGTACAGGGCATCCGGGAGGGTGGCGACAAGGGTGTGCCCGCGATGATGGGCGACGACGAAGTCACGCGCGAAGCCTTCCAGCGCTTCTCGGAAAAGGCTGTCCGCAGCATCGCCATGCGGAATGCCAATCTGCAGGCCACGAAGGTCGTGGAGGTGGTGGTGTGAGGAGGGCTGCGGCGGAGGAACGGTGTCAGAAGTTGAGGCTGAACTCCTTCTCCGGGTTGACCATCCTTCGGCTCTTGCGCTCCCCGTCGACGGTGATATGGAAGATGTGCACCTGTTCCTTCCGGACTTCGTAGAAGCAGTCTGACATGATTTTTACGGAAGACCCCCTCGCAAGCCCAGTCGCTTCGAGATAGCACCAAGTGGCATCAGGTCCGAACTCTGTACCGAGGAACCTCAGCGCCACCGGATTGTTCCCGCAGGATATCCGGAAGTGGGCCAGCAGATAGGCTTCGATGCGCTTCTGGTTCTGTACCCTGTCGCCTTTCGAGAGGTCGACCTTCCCTGTGCCGCCACCTTTGAGGGCCTCTTCGAGGTCGTCCGTGAAGTACTTGCAGGAAACGCCCATGGTGCCCAATTTCCGGTCGTATTCGACTTCCGTCACGCTGATGTAGTAGGGGTGCGTGGCCGGCGGTAGCCAGGCATGCAGGATCAGGAGCCAGATGGACAGAACGGACATGGGAATGGATATCTAATGCGAATTTCCCGATATTTTCACATCCGCAACGCATCCCTTGTATGTGGCAGGATTTTCTTTTCTATCTCACCGATGGCTGGCGGCACATCATCGACCCCGGCGCATGGGATCATATCCTATTCATCGCCATGCTGGCCATCGTGCATGCGTGGGGTGACTGGAAGCGCCTTGTCATCCTCGTCACAGCCTTCACCATCGGGCATTCGCTGACGCTGGTGCTCAGCGTGCTCGACGTCATCCGTTTCCGGGACGACTGGGTGGAGTTCGCCATCCCTTGCACCATTGCCGCCACGGCGGCCGCCAACCTGCTGAACACCGGTGCACCGCGGGGCAGTCATAATACACGCTATGCGATGGCGCTCGTCTTCGGGCTCGTCCACGGGATGGGATATGCGAACGCCGTCCGCTTCATGCTGGCCGAGGGGCAAAGCCTTGCCGTAGGGCTTCTCGGCTTCAACACCGGCCTCGAAATAGGTCAGATTTTCGTAGTATTGTCCGTCCTGCTCCTCGGGAGCTTGGCCGCCCGGATCCCGGGGATGTCCAGACCGCATTGGGTGTTCGCCCTATCCTCCTGCGTGCTGGCCGTCGCCTTGTGGATGGCCTGGAGCCGTCTCCCTTTCTGATACGACCAAAACCTCCGTCATGACGCAAAGACTCCTGCTGACATTCCTCGCGACCTGCCTCCTCACGGTCGCCCGCGCCCAGCAAGACCACAACCCCGGCTCCAACCACGGCAACCGCTTCGAGCAGCTCGACTGGATGCTGGCCACGCCCAATGAGTACCGCACCGCCAGCGGGGCCCCCGGTCCCAAGTACTGGCAGCAGCGGGCCGACTACGACATCCGCGTCGAGGTTGACGAGGAGAAGGATCATCTCACGGGATCCGAGACCGTCACCTATTCCAACAACTCGCCAGACGTGCTGACCTACCTCTGGCTGCAGCTCGACGAGAACTTCCACCATTCCAAGAGCGACAACAACCGCGACAACGTGGGCAAGATGCCGTCGCGGATGACCGACCGCCAGTTGCAGGAAATGGATGTGGACAAATACCTCGATGGTTACGGTGTGAAAATCACACGCGTGGCCGACGCCGCAGGGAACCCGCTCAGATGGACCGTGAACCAGACGATGATGCGCATTGACCTGCCCGTCCCACTTAAGCCCGGACAGAAGTTCGTCTTCCACATCGACTGGAACTTCCGCATCAACGACAAGTCGTACGTACGAGGCCGTGGCGGTTACGAGCTTTTCCCAGAGGACGGCAACAAGCTCTACTCCATCACGCAGTGGTTTCCTCGGATGGCCGTGTACAGCGACTTCCAGGGCTGGCAGCATCTGCAGTTCACTGGCGGCGCCGAGTTCGCCCTCACCTTTGGCAATTACAAAGTGGCCATCACCGTCCCGGCCGACCACATCGTGGCAGCCACGGGTGAACTGCGTAACGGCAAGGCCGTCCTGAGTGCCGCGCAGCAGCAGCGCTGGGCGCAGGCACAGACGGCCACCGAGCCCCTCGAGATCGTCACGCTCGCCGAGGCCAATGCGGCCCTGAAGACGAAGAGCAGGGAGAAGAAGACCTGGCTCTTCGAGGCGGAGAACGTGCGCGACTTCGCCTTCAACAGTTCCCGCCGCTTCGTGTGGGATGCTATGCCCGTGTACATCGACGGGCGCAAGGTGATGTGCATGAGCTTCTACGGCAAGGAGGCCTATCCCGTCTACAAGAAGTATTCCACCAAGGCGACCGCCCACACACTCAAGGTGTACAGCAAGTTCACGATCCCGTACCCCTATCCCGTCGCCCAGTCGGTCGAGGCCGCCAATGGCATGGAGTACCCGATGCTGGCCATGAACTACGGACGCGCCGAGAAGGACGGAAGCTATAGCGAGGCCATCAAGTACGGCGCCATCGGCGTCATCATCCACGAAGTGGGGCACAACTTCTTCCCGATGATCGTCAACAGCGACGAGCGGCAGTGGTGGTGGATGGACGAGGGCCTCAATACCTTCGTGCAGTTCCTCACCGAGCAGGAGTTCGACAACAACTATCCTTCGCGGCGCGGCCCCGCCCATCTTATCACCGACTACATGCGGCTGCCCAAGGACCAGCTCGAGCCCATCATGACCAAGGGTGACGCCGTCGCCAACGTCGGCGCCAACGCCTATGCCAAGGCCGCAACCGGCCTGAACATCCTGCGGGAGACCGTGATGGGACGGGAACTGTTCGACTTCTCCTTCCGTGAATACGCCCGTCGCTGGGCCTTCAAGCACCCCACGCCTGCCGACCTTTTCCGTACGATGGAGGACGCTTCCGCCGTCGACCTCGACTGGTTCTGGCGCGGCTGGTATTTCGGGACCGACCCCGTCGACATCTCCATCGACAGCGTCAAGTGGTTCCGCCTCGATGACAGACGGAACGCCGCTGCCTTCGAGCAGAAGGAGTTCGAGGGTATCCACAAGATCCGCAACCGCGAAGACAAGTCGATCTCCTTCTACGTCGATACAGACACCACCCTGCGCGACTTCTACTGGAAAAACCCGGGTGCCGACATGAAGATGATGCAGGAGATGCAGCAAAGGTCCATGGAGTCCCAGAAAGACAATGAGAATGCCGCTCGCTGGGCCGATAAGCACGTGTACGAACTCACTTTCTCCAACCGCGGCGGCATGGTCATGCCGGTGATCGTCGAGTGGACCTTCAAGGACGGTACAAAGCAGGTGGACAGGATGCCGGTGACCGTCTGGCGCTCCAACGAGCACCAGTTCAGCAAGGTCTTCGTGAAGGACAAGGAAGTGGCATCCATCCGCCTCGACCCCATGCGCGAGACGGCTGACATCAACGAGTCGAACGGCATGTGGCCCGTCCGCGAGATGCCGAGCCGCTTCCAACTCTTCAAGGCCGGACAGGGCTTCA
>RGVM01000098.1 GCA_010027295.1 Chitinophagia bacterium | reverse complement strand
GATGGCATAGCTCCTCGGCATGTGGATGCCGAAACTGCGGTATAGCGGGAGACCGCCACCCGGACGCGTATATCTCCAGAGCAGAATGGCGAAGGCCACCGCCATGACGGAGCCGGCGAAGAGGGTAGCCAGTATCATGCGTGACCCACGGGTCCTCCACTTCCTCTTTCGATGCGTTGGCATGGCGGCTGTTCGGCAAATAAAGTCGGTTTTCTCGGTTCCGGGTCGAATCGCCACGCTTTGGCTTAATTTTACAGATATGCCCGCCTTCCATCTCGCTGATTCACTGAACCTGCTCTCGAAGCTGACCCCAAGGAGGCTGTTCAATGCCTCCAAGGTGTTTGCGAGCTACCAGTGGAGCCGTCTGACAGGCCGGCCGGTGCAATGGGGGCTGCCCGTGTCGATCTCCTTCGAGCCCACGACGTCCTGCAATCTGAGGTGTCCGGAATGTCCCAGCGGACTGCGTTCCTTCACTCGGCCGACAGGCATGCTGGAGGGCGATTTCTTCCGCCGTACGATAGACGACATCCATCGGGAACTGCTGTACCTGATCTTCTATTTTCAGGGGGAGCCTTATCTGAATCCGGGCTTTACGGAGATGGTGCGCTATGCGTCGGAGAAGGGCATCTATACGGCCACCTCCACCAATGGCCATTACCTCACGTCGGACAACGCCCGGAAGACGGTGGAGAGCGGACTCGACCGGCTGATCATCTCCATTGATGGGACGACACAGGAAGTCTATGAGCAATACCGCGTGGGCGGAAGGCTCGACAAGGTGCTGGCCGGTGCACGCGAGGTGGTGAAGTGGAAGCGGACCCTGGGCCGGCGAAGGCCCTTCGTCGTGTTCCAGTTCCTCGTGGTGCGGCCCAACGAGCACCAGATTGACGAGGTTCGGCGACTGGGCCGGGAGGTCGGTGTGGACGATGTCTGGCTCAAGACCGCACAGGTATACGACTACGATCGAGACCCCAACGGACTCATCCCGACCATCGATAAGTACTCTCGGTACCGGAAGGCCCGGGACGGCGGCCGCGAGCCCAAGAACCGACTCGACAACCACTGCTGGAAGCTGTGGCATTCGAACGTCATCACCTGGGACGGGCTGGTTGTGCCCTGCTGCTTCGACAAGGACGCCACCCACCGCCTCGGAGACCTGAAGCAGGAGCGTTTCCGGGACCAGTGGCGAAATACGGAATACCACCGCTTCCGAACGAGGCTGATGGGCGGACGCAGAAACATCGACATATGCGCCAATTGCAGCGAGGGTACCCGGGTATGGGGATGAGGCCAGGCGAAGGCCTGAACAAAAGACAACCATCATGACAGAGCCATTCAACAACCGGATCCGGCAGGTGCTGATGCTGAGCGTCATCCTGCTGATCGGCTACCTTATCGTGAGGGAGCTCTATGTGCTGCTACCGGGTTTCCTGGGTGCCGTGACCTTCTACATCATAGGTCGGGATGCGTACTTCCGGCTCGTGGAGCGGAGGCGCTGGAAGCCGGGCCTGGCCGCGGCCCTGCTGATGCTGGGTTTCCTCGCCGTGATCGGGCTCCCGTTCTACTACACGATACACATGGTCACGCCGAGGCTCTACAGCGTCTTCACCCATTCGGACGAGCTGCTGAAGGGGCTGCACGCGCTCTCGGACCGGATCTCGGGGTTTGTGGGGATACAGGTCGTCACGCCCGACACCCTCAAGAACCTGCAGTCGAGCGTATCGGGCTTCATCCCCACGTTCCTGAACAGCACCGCCAACATCCTCGCCAACATAGCGGTCATGTTCTTCGTACTCTACTTCATGTTCACGGAGTCGAGGATGATGGAGCGGCACCTGCTGTCCTACCTCCCGCTGAGCCGCAGCAGCATCGAAGTGCTGGCGCGGGAGACGCTCCGCAGTGTGAGGGCCAACGCCATCGGCATTCCGCTGATATCGTTCATACAGGGGGTGACGGGGATGGTGGGATACATCATCTTCGGGCTGAAGGACTGGGGCATGTGGGGATTCCTGACGGGGGTCTTCGCCTTCTTCCCCATCGTCGGGACGATGATGGTCTGGGTTCCACTCGTGATCTACCTGTACAGCCAGGGGCAGTCGGGCCCGGGCATGGGACTCTTGCTCTACAGCCTGATCGTGACGGGCAACGTGGACTATTTCGCCCGCATCACGCTGATGAAGCGCATCGGCGATGTGCACCCGCTCGTCACCGTGTTCGGCGTGATCGTGGGCCTGAGTCTCTTCGGGTTTATGGGCTTCATCTTCGGTCCGCTGCTGTTCGGCTATCTCATGCTGCTGGTGCGCATCTACACCTTCGAGTTCGTGAACCATTCCTTCCGGGGACTGGACGGCAAGTGAGGGCAAGCCCTGCAGGGCGTATTTTTGCAGTATGCGACCCCTGACCCTGATACGTTCCCTTCCGTTGGCGTCGGCCCTGCTGGCGGCCGTCCTGACGTCCTCCAGCCTGTTGGCACAGCCCTCCTCCCCGCGCTACGAGTTCCGCGGCGCATGGATCGCCACGGTCGACAACATCGACTGGCCCTCCCGCAAGGGGCTTCCCGCCGATTCGCAGAAGGCGGAGTTCATCCGCCTGCTCGACATGCACCGGTCCAACGGCATGAACGCCGTGATCATGCAGGTCCGTCCGTCGGCGGACGCATTCTATCCCTCTCCCTACGAGCCTTGGAGCGAGTGGCTGACGGGTGTCCAGGGCCGTCCTCCGGAGCCCTACTACGACCCCTTGGCCTTCATGGTAGAGGAGACGCATCGGCGCGGCATGGAGTTCCATGCCTGGCTGAACCCTTATCGGGCCGTCTTCAACCTCTCGAAGTCGTCCATCGCACCGACGCATATCACGCGGCTGAAGCCGGAGTGGTTCCTGGACTACGGCGACAAGCGCTATTTCGACCCCGGCCATCCCGAAGCGCAGGCCTTCGTGACGGATGTGGTGGCCGACATCGTCCGGCGCTACGCCGTCGATGCGATCCATTTCGACGACTATTTCTACCCCTACCGCATCAGCGGAAAGGAATTCCCCGACACCTCGACCTTCCGCCGCTTCGGGGTCGGCATGGCCATCGACGACTGGCGGCGGAGCAACGTAGATTCCATCATTGTGCGGCTTCGGCGCGCCATCACCCGTGAGAACCCCTATTGCCGCTTCGGCAT
The DNA here is from genome assembly GCA_010027295.1 of Chitinophagia bacterium. GTDB lineage: Bacteria > Bacteroidota > Bacteroidia > Chitinophagales > Chitinophagaceae > Pollutibacter. The sequence goes on along the minus strand of RGVM01000098.1, from coordinate 4,933 downwards.
CTCACCGTTCGGCGTGTGGAGGAACCGCGACAAGGATCCTAGGGGCAGCCATACCCGGGCGGGACAGACCAATTACGACGACCTGTACGCCGACATACGGCTTTGGCTGGAGAAGGACTGGATCGACTATGTCGTGCCGCAGCTGTACTGGGAGTTCGAGCACCAGAACGCACCCTTCGAACCGCTGCTGGACTGGTGGAGCCGCAATTCCTTCGGCAAGCCCTGCTACATAGGCCTGGGCATCTACCGGGCGGGTAGCAACACGGCATGGCGCGACAGGACGCAGATCTCGCGCCAGCTTGCGGCCATCCGCAGCCGTCCCAACATCCATGGCGCCGTGTATTTCAGCAGCAAGACCTTCTTCCGCAACCCGCTGGGATGGAACGACACCCTCCGGCGGTATTATCGCTATCCGGCACTGATCCCTCCGGTGGCCGGCATCAGCGGCGCACCGCCGGCTTCACCTCGTATCGTGGATGCAGCGGGGCATGCTGGCGAGCGGGTTCGTTTTCGCATCCAGTCACCCTCGGCCGCCGTCAATGCCGCCATACGGAAGATAGCCGTGTATGCTTGCTATGATGCGCAGACGCCCTTCTCGGAGGCGTTGCTGGTGGCCACGCAGCCCTATGGAGCGGATATCGCCTTCGAGTTCGACTGTCCCGCTTCGACCGACTTCATACGGCTGCATGTCACCTATGTGGATGCTGCCAACCGGGAGAGTCCCGTCGAGGGGCCCGGCTCGGCCACGGTGTCATTCGCCCGCAAGTCAGGCGGGATCTGGGAGCGGGTGGGACCCTGAGGGTACGTTAGCGTCGCTTCCCCTCCATGCGGTCGACGTATTCGAGGGTCCCCAGCCGGATCCGAAGGGGCACCTTGACGGATTTCTCGAATTTCCATTCCTGCCGGCAGAAGAAACCCATGCCGCGGGCATAGGTGTCGGGTGCGGGCAAGAGGGAGAGGCTTCGCGGGAATCCAACCGACGTGTCGGGCCTCTCCAAAACCGGCCATCGGAACACCGGCCTGGGCAAGGAATCGGCTCGTTGGGCCTCCCGGGCAGCCGTTCCGGTCGAGAGGAAGAGTGCCGACAGCAGGCATCCGAAGATGAGGTTTGGCATCTGCCCTGATTTGTTTGTAATTTAGGCTTGATTTTTGAGGACGCGCGATTTTTCAAACCTAATCCGCCCCGAAAGACGATGGCGCTTCAACAAAGTCTGCAACAGAAGCTTCAACAGAAGCTATCGCCGCAACAGATCCAGCTGATGAAGCTGTTGCAGGTGCCGACTTCGGGTTTGGAGGAGCGGATCAAGGAGGAGTTGCAGGAGAACCCTGCGCTGGAGTTGTCGGAGGAGGGCCATGAAGAGCGGGGTGAGGAGGTTTCTGATCTGCCCGATGATTCGTCCGACGACGCAACGGACGCGGAGGGTGAGGCGGATGAGGATTTCGGCGAGATTGACATCTCCGAATACGTACAGGACACCGACGACGAGGGGGACTACCGGCTCCGTGACGACAACTACCCCGAGATGGAAGAGGGTCGGAGCATGCCTGTGCGGGTCGAGTCTTCCTTTCACGAGTCCCTGCTGGAACAGTTGGGCATGCTCGACCTCGACGAGCGCCTGCAGAGGATTGCGGAGCAGGTGGTGGGCAGCATCGACGACGACGGATACCTGCGCCGCGAGACAGAGTCGATCGTGGACGACCTGGCCTTCCGCCAGAACCTGGATGCGACGGTCGCGGAAGTGGAAGGCATTGTCCGGATGATACAGGGCTTCGATCCACCGGGCATCGCGGCGCGCAACCTGCGGGAGTGCCTGCTCCTGCAGCTCAGGAGGCGCCTTACGACCCGAAGCGAGCGTTCCCTGACCCAGGCCATCGAGATCCTGGACCGATACTTCGAGGAGTTCACAAAGAAGCATTATGAGCGGATACAGCGTTCCATGGGGCTTTCTGAAACCGAGATCAAGGAGGCCGTCGCCCATGTGCTCAAGCTGAACCCCAAGCCCGGTGGAAATATCGGCGGCGGCAATGAAGGCACATACATGGTGCCCGACTTCTTCGTGTACAACCAGGCCGGCAAGCCCGAAGTGACGCTGAACGCCCAGAATGCCCCCGACCTGCGCGTCAGCGAGGGTTTTCGCGAGATGCTGCGTGATTATGACAAGGGGGCCAAGAAGGACAAGCGCCAGCGGGAGGCGGTGATGTTCATCAAGCAGAAGATAGACGCCGCCAAGTGGTTCATCGATGCGATCAGGCAGCGCCAGCAGACCCTCTTGCTCACGATGGAGGCAATCGTGCGACACCAACAGGAGTTCTTCCTGACGGGTGACGACACGAACCTGCGGCCGATGATCCTGAAGGACATCTCCCAGGCCACGGGGCTCGACATTTCGACCGTTTCGCGCGTGGCCAACAGCAAGTTCGTGCAGACCGAGTTCGGCACCTACCGACTGAAGTATTTCTTCAGCGAGTCGCTCAGCACCGACAGCGGCGAGGAAGTGTCGACGCGTGAAGTAAAGAGCATCCTCACCGACCTGGTGGAGGCCGAGAACAAGCGGAGGCCCCTGAGTGACGAGCGCCTCACGGAGCTGCTCAAGGAGAAGGGCTACAACATTGCGCGCCGCACCGTGGCCAAGTACCGGGAGCAACAGAACATACCCGTGGCCCGACTAAGGAAGGAACTATGACGACGGACAGCTTGCAATGGGAGACACAGTACCCCCGATGGATGAGGTTCCTGGCGGAATCTGTGTCCGTCCTCTTCCATCCCGTCTTCACCGGGGTGATGATGATGTACCACATCACCTTTGTCGAGAGCGACATCTTCCTGGGTGTGCCGGAGCGTTCGAAGATCCTCAAGTTCATCACATTCGCCAACAACAATCTGCTGTTTCCGTTGCTGATCGTATGGCTGCTCCGGGGGCTTGGCTTCAGCCGTTCTATCCGGATGGAGACCGCCAGGGAGCGGATCGTACCCTACATGTCGGTCATCATCTTCCAGTTCTGGACATGGCATGTGTTCCGGAACCAGGACGATTCCCCACCGGTCCTGACCGCCATGTGCCTCGGCATCTTCCTCGCCGCGAGCCTCGCGCTTGTCTTCAACAACTTCATGAAGGTGAGCATGCATGCCATCGGGATGGGCGGACTGACCGGACTGATGCTCTCCCTCGTCTTCCTCGGTTATTCGCCATCAGGATATGCACCCGTCGTATCCATTCTTCTGGCGGGGGTGGTATGCAGTTCGAGAATGATTGCCGGAAGCCATAGTCATAAGGAGATCCTCATGGGCTTTCTCATCGGGTTGGTGACCCAATATTGCTGCCAGCTGGCCTGAATCCGTCATTCGGGCCTTCCTCCCGGAACCGCCCGGCTCCGTCATCCGTTGAGGATGTGCGATTCCCGTAGGTAATCGGCGTCGGGGTAGTAGAGGAAGATAGGGTTTCCGAGTTTGATCCTGTCGATGAGTGCGCGGTGAATGGACATGGGCACGGCGGGGCATCCGAAGCTGCGGCCGAGGTAACCCCTCAGGCTGTTGCCGAGGGTTTCTTCAGCATAGTCGGCACCGTGGAGTACGATGGCGCGTTCCCGGGCTTTGTCGTTGAAGCCTTTTTCGCAGCCGTCGAGCAGCAGGGAATAGCCATTGCCACCCTGGTAGGTGCCCCTTGTGATATAAAAGCCCAGGCTGCTTTGGAGGGATTTGGGGCGGTTGGAGAAGTTCCGGGCGTAGACTGTCCCGCTGTTGCGGCCGTGCGCCACGACGGTCTGGAAGAGCAGTTTCCTCCGCTTGAGGTCGATTACGTACATCCTGCGGTCCAGGGAGGGTTTGGAGAAGTCGACGATGGTGAGGATGCTGTCTTGGGAGACCCTACCGGAGGCGGCAAGTCGGTTGAAGCCGCGGAGTCCGAGTTCCAGCACTTCGCGGTCCAGGCCTTTCGAGGAGAGATTGCAGCTGCGGTAGACTTCATCGGCGAGGGCGGCAGTGCTGCCTTCTACATTGTTTCGCGCGTTCTCGTTTCGTGAGGGTTTGAGGGGGGCGGACGTACCGGCCCCCGAAAGCAGGACCAGCACGCAGAGGCTGAATGCGGAGAAGGCCAGCAGCGACAATTTCCATGCGGAGCGGGCCTTGCCGAGGGTGTGTTTTCCAGGGTTCGTGGGTGGCATCGATAGGATGTTTTGGGTTGTGTTGAGTGGTTCTTACATGTTTTTGTGGTCTGCCTGAGGCTTGCAAATGCCGTGCCGCAGGTGGGTCGGAGCCGCGGTTTTAAGGAAACGATAGCATTCCGGGGTGTCTTTCGTGTAGTTTTGCGGGATGCGCAGGAAGCCGAACCGGGTCTTGGAGGGTGTCGAGTTGACCGACTATGCCGCCGGTGGCCGTTCGATCGCCCGTGTGGAGGGCAAGGTGGTGTTCGTGGAGGGGGCGGTCCCCGGGGATGTGGTCGATGTGATGTTGACCCGCAGCCGGGCTGATTGGTCGGAGGGTCGGGCGATACGGTTCCACCGTCTCTCGGCGGAGCGGGCACAACCCTTCTGTACGCACTTCGGGGTATGCGGCGGCTGTCAGTGGCAGATGCTACCCTATGCGCGTCAGCTCGAATGGAAGGAGCGCGAGGTTCGCGAGCAGCTTCGTCGCATCGGCAAGGTGGAGGTCCCGGAACTCCTTCCGATCCTCGGTGCGACGCGGACGCGTGGCTACCGTAACAAGCTCGAATTCACCTTCAGCAATCGGCGATATCTGACACGGGAGGAGATGGATGCGGCGGGCGGCGTCGAGGATGTCAGGATTCTGAAAGACCGCCCCACCCTCGGCTACCATGCTCCGCGACAGTTCGACAAGGTGCTGGAAATCAGAGAGTGCCATCTGCAGGAGGAGCCTTCGAATGCCATTCGCGAGTGGTTCCGCGACCACGCCGTCCGTCACGGTCTGACATTTTAT
>RGVM01000097.1 GCA_010027295.1 Chitinophagia bacterium | reverse complement strand
CAAAATGACTGTCTGAAGGAGCTCTTAGGATTCAATTTTCTTGGATTAAAGAGTATGTTGATTTTGCAAATTCGTACGGAAGTCCATCTTTGATTCTAGAAAAGTCATTTACCCTGCGGTGTGATATGTTTGATGATTTTATATGTCGTCCTTAGTAATCATTCGATTTTGCCTATTTACATGATTTTGCATGATGTTTAGCGTTGCTTGTGTTACTGTACTTCATTGATAACTTCATCCAATTCGTGCTCGAAAGTTTTTTTCTCGTTACTGATGATGTTCCTATATGTTTCAAACTTCGGGTAATGATCGATGAAATTGTCGAATATTTCCTGAATCATTTTTTTGATATCCTTCAGATCGCATGAGTTTTGTTTGAATTTGTATTTACTCGGTATCATAATATCAAAGTCATTCTCGGCTGAACCTTTATTTCCGGTAATAATACAGCATCCACAAAATGCGGCTTCCCTGGGAAAACGATCTCTTCCTGGATGGGATCCGAAATCGATGTATATTTTAGCTTGCTTCATTTTTTCCATCACTTCTTCCGGGCTCATATCCTGTAATTTAAGAAATGATATTCCTGGGCAATATTCTATTAGTTTGCTGGTAAATTCTCCTCCCTTCAGGGGGTTATAAAGGACTATATCTGATTTCTCTTCAATTGCATAAGATGGGTTTTCGAACTCATCGCCCAGATAACAATGCAGGTATTTAGGGGACAATCCGTTTTTAGTCAAAAAATCATACGCATAATATGATTGCGCCAAATGTGTGATTTTTATTTTTCTATGTGTTTTGTTATTTATATCGTAGTATATTTTGTTAGAGCGAAAGGATACGATATACGACATTATTTTTTCTCGTATGGATTTGCCTGCATTTTGCTCTTTTTGTTTATGGTAGTTTGTTATTTTATGGTAATTATCGACACTTAGCCACCAGATAATTATATTGGCTTTCTTAAATTTAAATAATGGAAACGTGTATGTTTCGGGTAGAATAATATGAACATTGCTTTCGTCTGGAATATTTTCTGTAAATGGTATTTTGTAGTGTGCATAGTTCGGGTGTACAGGATTTGCCAAATGGCGAATATAATGCATAAATACATTGTGCTTTTTGTCCCTTAGCATGCCTGCTAATTGATGCAATGCTGTCGGGCCGCCGCTAAAACGATTGGAAGGACAGTATATATAAAATATTTTATTGTTATTTCTCAAGTTCATGTTATACTTTTTAATGCTTGATTGATATCTTGCTGACCATAAAAAGTGCGTTCAATAACCTTGACCTGAATGGAAAATTTCGTATGATGTCTAATCCAAATGGTCTTTGTAAATATCTCTTATCCCTTTCCCAGAATATTCTTCGGAATATATTTCCCAAGAATGTCACTTAAAATAAGCCAAATTCAATGAAGGATCCTTGCGGGATACCCTATCCAGTTTCATCACGAAAAAGGATGATCGCTTTACATGACTTCTGTCTCTCCTTGATTTGGACTCTTATTTGATCCACGAACCTAGTCCTCGATTTTACATTTCGACCCTCATCTGAGTCGTTGTTTGCACTATCCACCCAAACATACCCGTTCCCGCTGGCCACACCATAGATGACATTGTTGATTCTATTCAGTTTGTCCATAGACATGTTTCCGGATTCCAACGGTTGGCGACGGATAGATGATCGCTTGGATGTGAAACTTTCGAATCCCGGTACATGATCGATATATGGGATTAGCTGAATCATTAGGATCATCTGCTCCATGAGTTTTCTCATCATGTGCTTTATCACCAAGATAACTCGCACAAGTCGAGGATTGTTGTTAGAGGCTCCCATCGAGTGGTTGTTCAGATGATACAGGTTCACGTTCACTATCTTTCCTAGTGTATGTCATGGGACAGACACATCCATAGGCATGTCGGGTTGAGATGCTCGGAGAAGGGTGTCTATTAACAATCAAATCTTAGGCTTCTGAAGCCCATGTTGGGTATCTTGGATGCATGATTTTTAGGGTTCGAGCTATACATCTGTGCATTTGATACCCTCAAATAAGACAACAAAATAGAGGAATAGCAAATTTAAAGGGTTTTCTAGAAGGTCAGAATGGAAGTAAAAGCCTGACTTCCAAATGTTTAACGCGGTGTGACTATGTATACGGCTTCGAATTACACATGGTTTTGCTCTTCATTGAAATACAATCATCCATCATTTGTACTCACAACTTGAATACTCTCTCCATCAACATCCACTTCTCACCGGGTTTGGAGCCGGGCAGCGCCTGCTGATAGGTCCACATCAGCTCCTCCCACTCCTGCACACGCGGGTCGGCCGCGTCGGTGGTGGCCTTGGCATCGAAGGAGAAGTCGTCCTTCGTCTCCATGATCATAAACATCCGGTTTCCGATACGGTAGATTTCCATGTCGGTTATGCCGCTGGCTCGGATAGATGTGAGGATCTCGGACCATACGGCGCGGTGGTGCGCCTCGTAGGCCTCTATCAAGGCAGGGTCGTCCTTTAGGTCGAGTGCTAGGCAAAAGCGTTTCATGCCGTTTTCCGTTGTTTGTATCCGTAGAGACCGAACATCAGCACCACGAGGTAGCATCCCAGAGGAACCAGGTATCCGGACTGGATGTTGTCGCCGTTGCGGTCGATGATGTCTCCCATTAGGACGGGGAATAGCGCACCCCCGATGATGGACATCACGATGAGAGCGGAGGCCGGCTTGGTATCCTCTCCGAGGCCCTCGATGCCGAGGGAGAAGATCGTGGGGAACATGATGGACATGAAGAAGCCTAGCCCGCCGAGGGCCAGGACGACGAAACGACCGTCGGCATTTACTGCCACCAGGCTGAGTAAGATGCAGGCGGCCGCGTATAGGCTGAGCAGGCGGGACGGTTGTGCGAAGCTGAGCAGCAGGGTACCCGCGAAGCGTCCCACCATGAACAGCAGGCCGTAGACGCCGAGGTAGTAGCCGGCCGTCTTCTCGTCGACGCCCCCGCCGGCGATGGCGGCACGAACGAAGAAGCTAGTGACGCAGACCTGTGCGCCCACATAGAAGAGTTGCGCCACTACGGCCCAGACGAGGTGGGGATGTCGCAGTGCGCCGCGGATGGAGCCGCCCTCCTCTCCCTCCTCCTCGCTGAACTCGGGCAGTCGGTTCACGGTGAAGAGGATGGCGATGAGCAGCAGGAAGCCTCCGAGCAGCATGTAGGGCATCTTCACGGAGGACGCCTCACCCGCGAGGTATGCGAGCCTGTCGGCCTCCGTCATGGGATGAAGACTGTGCCAATGACAGGCGCGAGGAAGGCCGCAAGGCCGTTGAACGACTGTGCCAGATTCAGGCGGGCTGTCGCTCTGGCGGGGTCGCCTAGTTTGGTGGCATAGGGGTTGGCGGCTGTCTCGAGGATCGTCAGGCCGCAGCCGATGATGAAGAGGCCGAGCAGGAAGACCTCGTAGCGGCGCATGTCGGCCGCCGGCACGAAGAGGAAGGCGCCCAGGCTGAAGACCAGGAGTCCCGCGATGATTCCCTTGCGGTACCCGTATCGCTTCAGCAGCATGCCTGCAGGGATGGCGGAGAGGAAATAGGCGAGGTACACGGCGGTGTCCACGAAGGTTGACTGCCGGTTCGTTAGCTGTAGCGCCTTGCGCAGGTGCGGGATCAGGATGCCGTTGAGGTTGTTGGAGATCCCCCAGAGGAAGAATAGGCTCGTGACGAGCACCATGGGCAACAGATAGCTTTTTCCTGTGCCGTTCGCCGGCTTTGCATGCGATTGGTTGTCCATCCTGTCGGTTGTTGTGGATAAGGGTTGTGACTGATTACTATCGATAGAGAACGGATACTTTCGTAACGATTGCTTGAGGTTCAGATCAGCGCCCTGTCGAGGTGCGTGTAGCCTCCGTCGACATGCACAATCTGTCCGGTAGTGTGCGAGGACCGTTCCGACAGCAGGAACACGACCATGTCGGCGATCTCCTGGGCGGTGGTCATGCGCTTGCCCAGGGGGATCCTGTCCGTAATCTTGCGGAGGGTGGCTTCGGGGTCCGGCAGGGTCCGCACCCATTTCTCGTAGAGCGGTGTGTAGCATTCGGCGACGATCACCGCGTTGACCCGGATGCCGAATGTCAGCAGGTCGACCGCCCATTCGCGGGTGAGGGCGTTGCGCCCGCCGTTGGCGGCCGCATAGGCCGATGTGCCGCCCTGACCGGTCTCGGCCACCTTGGAGCCGATGTTGACAATCGCGCCGCGGCTCTCCTTCAAAGCAGGCAGGGCGTGGTGTGCCATGAGGTAGTAATGCACGAGGTTGCTGTGCAGGGAGGCCATGAAGCGTTCGTACCCTCCGTCCAGCCCCACGCCGTCGTTGACGCCCGCATTGTTCACGAGCCCGTCGATGCGTCCGTGCCGGGACAGGACCTCCGACACCGCACGGCGGCATGCCTCCGGGTCGGAGAGCTCCGCCACGACCTGGCTGCCGCCCGGCGCCAGCGTGTGCAGCGCCTCCCGGTTGTCGGCCTCGTTCCGCCCGACGATCACGGGGATGGCTCCTTCTTCCGCCAGTGAACGCACAATGCCGGCACCGATGCCTTTGGCGCCTCCCGTGACGACCACCACCCTGTCCTTCATTCCCAGATCCATTCGTATCGGTTTACATGTGTGGGAAACATCCTTGTGGGGGCCATTCCTTCCAGGAAGAAGGGCGCCCGATGCTTAAAGAAAATAAAAAAAGGCTTTGTTTCGGCACACCGCCGTAAATTTCCCGAAAGTAAACCGTCTATGAGGAAGCTCCTTCCCGCCGCGGCATTGCTGCTGTCGGCAACCGCCCCGGCGCAGACCGATCTGCGCAAGGCTATCTCCGATGCCGCCGCCAAGGCCGAGCCCCGCGTGGTGGCCTGGCGCCGTGACTTCCACCAGCACCCCGAACTGGGCAACCGCGAGACGCGCACCGCCTCCATCGTGGCCAAACACCTCAGAGACCTGGGTATGGAAGTAAAGACCGGCGTCGCCCACACCGGCGTGGTGGGACTACTGCGTGGCGGCAAGCCCGGGCCTGTCGTTGCCCTGCGCGCCGACATGGACGGGCTCCCGGTCACCGAACGCGTGCCCCTGCCCTTCGCCTCCAAAGCGCGTGCCCAGTACAACGGTGCCGAAGTAGGCGTCATGCACGCCTGCGGCCACGACACGCATGTGGCTATCCTCATGGGCGTGGCAGAAGTGCTGTCATCCATAAAGAAGGACCTGAAGGGAAGTGTCAAGTTCATCTTCCAGCCGGCCGAGGAAGGCGTGCCGAAGGGAGAGGAGGGAGGCGCCGAGATGATGGTGAAGGAAGGCGCCCTGGAGAATCCCAAAGTGGATGCCATCTTCGGACTGCATATCAACTCGCAGACCGAGGTCGGACAGATCACCTACCGCCCCGGCGGCACCATGGCCTCCGTCAACGACATGCGCATCCTCGTAAAGGGACGTCAGGCCCACGGCGCCGCGCCCTGGTCGTCAATCGACCCCATCGTCATCGCAGCCCAGATCGTCAACAACCTGCAGACGGTCGTCAGCCGGACGGTGGATGTCACAGAAAACCCCGCCGTGGTGACCGTCGGATCCATCCACGGAGGCGTCCGCTCCAACATCATCCCCGAAGAAGTGGAGATGCGCGGCACCATCCGCACGCTGAGCGACAGTGATGAGAAACTGGTGATCGACAGGGTGAGGCAGATCGCCACCAAGACGGCCGAAGCGGCCGGCGCCACCGCCGTCGTCGACATCCCCTACGAGTCGCACTACCCCGTCACATACAACGACCCTGCCCTGACCGACATGATGCTGCCCACTCTGCAGCGTGTCGCCGGCCGCGAGAACGTGCTGCTGAAGCCGGCGCAGACGGGCGCCGAGGACTTCTCCTTCTTCCAGAAGAAAGTGCCCGGCCTTTTCATCTTCCTCGGCGGCATGAGCAAAGGAAGGGACCCCAAGGCCACGCCTTCGCACCATACGCCCGACTTCTTCATCGACGAGGCGGGACTGCCCCTCGGTGTGGTCGCCCTGTCGAGCCTCGTCGTCGACTACATGGATATGAAGAAGTGAGTCTCGCTTGATATTGGATTGGTCACAAAGGGAAGGGCCCACCGAACGGCGGGCCCTTCCCTTTTGTTTGTAGTCTTCGAAAAGCCGGTGGTCTGATTTCAGTACGGTCTCGGCCGCACCCAGTTTATTTCCAGCTTCCGGGGCGTCGGGAGCACTTCGTCGAGGGTGGCTCCGTCGTAGAGCCTTCCATTCTTCATGACTTGTCGAATGGTGTTAGTGTTGCGTATCTCCTCGAGCGGGTTCTTGTCCATGATCACCAGGTCTGCGAGTTTACCCGGCTCGATGGAGCCGAGGTCCCTGTCGAGTCCCAGGCCCGTGGCGCCGAGTATCGTGGCCGTCCTGAGTGCATCGTGGTTCTTCATCCCGCCGCTGGCCATGCTCCAGAGTTCCCAATGGTAGCCGAGTCCCTGCAACTGGCCATGGCTTCCAACACCCGAGAGGCCGCCCGCCTCCACGAGGGAGCGGATACCTTGCGCGTGTTTCGGGAAGACATGGTCTTCCTCCGTGAACCAGCCGCCCAGTGCGCCGGCGCGACGGCGGATCTTGGAGGAGAACTCCTCGTAGGGCGTGAAACGCTTCAGTTTCTCGTCTTTCAGCGGACTGTGCACGGTGTACCAGTAGTTCTCGGCCCAGGGCCCTCCATAGGCCACCAACAGGGTGGGCGTCACCGTCATCTTCGACTCGGCGATGGTGCGGATGACGTCCTGCTGAAGTGGATGGATGGGTATCGAGTGCTCGTGGCCGGGATAGCCGTCGAAGAGCTGCGTCATGTTCAGCTTGAAGTCGAGGCCGCCCTCCGTCGTGGGCATGAGTCCCTGCTCCTTCGCCGCCATGATGACCCACTGCCGGTGCTGTCGGTTGCCCACGAGGTACATCTTGATGTAGTTCGTATGGTAGTAGCGGCTGTACTGCTTGAGCACGTTGCGGGTCTGCTCGAGGTCCTTCAGGTTGTACGACCAGTAGCCGACGCCGGGGCCGGTGCTGTAGATGCGGGGTCCGACGATGCGGCCGGCCTCCACCATGTCGGCATAGGTCAGCACGTCGGTCGTGGCCGTCTGCGGGTCGCGCGTGGTGGTGACCCCGTAGGCGAGGTTGGCGGCGTAGATCCAGACCTGGTTCTTGTGGAGGCCCCAGAAGGGCCACATGTGCGCGTGCGTGTCCACGAAGCCCGGCGTCACGGTGCGTCCGCTGCAGTCGACCGTCACCGTGCCCGGCGGGACGGTGAGGGATCCCGAAGGTCCCACGGCACGGATGCGGTTGTCGACGACAAGTATGTCACCATGCTCGATGACTTCATAGCCATTCATCGTCACGATGCGGGCATCGCGGAGGAGAATCGCCGACTTGGGGATGTCCCGGCGGTAGGTGACGTTCACGGCGTACTCGGCGGGTTCGTACTTCGGGTCCTTGGCGGCGGCCTTCGCCAGACTGTCCCTGCGGGCGAGCGCCGTGTCGGCCTTGTACAGCGCCGTGAGCGAGTCGCTGCGTTTCTTCGCGAGGGAGTCGGCGACCTTTTTCGCCTCCGGTCCGGCCTTCGCCAGGCTTGCCAGCGAGTCGGCCTTCCGGCGGTCCTCCAGTTTGCGGGCGACCTTCACGGAGTCTTCAAAGGCCTTTGCGCGGGTCACGTCATACACCCAGTGTCCGTTACCGAGCGACCAGTGCACGCGGCTTCCGTCAGCTTCCCAGGCGGGGAACTCACCTCCGATGACGGTGAGCTGCCGGGAGGGGAAAATCGCACTGGAAGGGTCCGCCACCGATACGGAGGGCGTCTTGCCGGCTTGCGGCACGGTGACCACATAGATGTTGTTGTTGACCTGTGCGATGGCCTTGTCGCCCACCGGCGCCATCAGGATCGTCTCGGCCGCCGAGGGTGCGTTCTGCGGCTCGCGCATCCCGGCCGACTCGGGCAGCATGCAGGCGTTCACGGAGCGGTGGCTGCGTACCGGCAGGCCCATCGAATACGAGGCCTCGGGCTCCCCATGCCCGTCGGCTTCGGCCACGGAGCCGTAGGTCGTGATGCCGGTCACCCTGAGGTGCGTCTTCTCGTCC
>RGVM01000096.1 GCA_010027295.1 Chitinophagia bacterium | reverse complement strand
CAGCTTCCTGCCCCAGCTGACGGGCAGGCCGGGCAACCCGCGGGAATGGATCTTCTGCGAACTCGGAAACCAGTGGTACGTCCGCGATGCCCGATGGAAGCTGAACCGGGCGGGACAACTCTTCGACATGCAAGGGGCCCCCTTCGAGGAGAAAGCGGTCTCCGATGTCGCACAGAACCCGGCCGCCAAGGCCGCCCGGGACCGACTGCAAGCGGTGCTCGCCCGGCTCGATCCCGCTTCCGGCATCCTCGACAACGGGGATGGCACCGGACGGCATGCGGGGAGGACCAACGGTGCCGGACGACAGGAGGATTGATGCGCCTCATTCCGCATCCTTCACGCAGCGGAATCCCACGGGGTAGCGACTGATCTGCTCGGGCAGGAGGTAGTACCGGTGCGAGGTCCGCCACATGGCCCAGTCGTTGAAATGCGAGCCGCCGCGCATTACCTTGTAGGTTTCGCCATACTGCTCCATCGGTGTCTCGTTGCCCGGGTAGGGTTTGTACCAGTCGGCTGTCCATTCCCATACGCTGCCGGCCATATCGAAGCAGCCGTAGGGGCTGGCGGGCTTGGCGATGGAGCCCCCGCGGGAGTTCTCCGGGCCCCAGGTGACGAAGGATTCCTCGAAGGTGTCGCCCCATGGGAAGAGTCTTCCGTCGGTACCCCGGGCGGCCTTCTCCCATTCACGTTCCGTCGGGAGCCGTTTGCCTGCCCAGCGGGCATAGGCTTCGGCCCGGCTCCAGGTGACGATGGCGGCGTTGTCTTCTCGGCCCGCGGGAAAGCGATGCGACGGGTCGAAGGCGGCGAAGTCACGGTTGCTGACCTCGTACCGGTCGATGAAGTAGGCGCGGGTGGAGTCGGTATGCAGGGGCCGCTCGTCGGGGTCGCCCTTCTCGCTGCCCATGAGGAAGGGTCCGGCCGGCACATAGACCATGCCGGGCGGGGCTTTCGGCCGCTTTGCCGCCGCTTGCTGGGCACTGGCCGGATATGGCGCAGCGATGCAGATGGCCAGGGCCAGGATGATATGTGCGGGTGGCGTCACCATGCAGGGTCGATGAGTCCGTGGTACCTTCCGAACCAGTAGTTGCGGATACGGGCGGCGGAGACGACCTCCTCCTCCGATTCGACACGGGCGGTTCCTGACGGCCCCGGTATCTCGAAAGTCCTCCTCCTCCGCTCGAACCCTTGCAGACTGCGCATGTGATGCTGCCTGTAGGGCGTCTTGACATCCTCGCCGGTGAGTACGTGGTAGGCCATGATGAACCAGGGACTGCTCTCCCAGGACAGGTCCATCGACTTCCAGTCATGCCAGTGCCGGTTGAGGTTCATGCGGTATTTATTGCGGAGGGATGGGTCTTCCTCGTAGCGGAGCAGTAGGTAGAGGGCGCGGGCGGCGTGGTAGTCGTCGCCCACGTTGCGCCATTCCTCCGGGAACAGCATTTTGGAGAGGATCTGGTGGTCGTCGTACCGGTACTGTCGGATGAGGTGCCGGTAGGCGCTGTCGTAACGGGGCTTGCCTGTGAGCCGATGGGTCGCCTTGAGTCCCATGAGCATGAGGAGGGAGTTGAGGGGCTGGTGGGGGAGGTCGGGGCACATATTGCCCCAGAGGGTCATCTTCCCGTCGAGGTCGGTGAGTTTGAAGTTGTCATTGACGACCCTGCCCACGAAGCGGTCCAGCAGTTCGGCGGCCGCTTTCCGATGGGGTTCGTCTGCACACAGCTCCCAGTACATCGACACGCTGGAGACGATGGAGGTGAACTTGTCGGTGCTGAGGTCGCCCAGCCATCGGTATCCGGGCATCGCGCGCGAGGCGTGCCATTCGGGGTACCAGAGGGTCTTCTCATGCCATAGGGCGGTATCCGTGCGGTTGAGGCTCCGGGCGAAGAGGCCAGGTACGCCCGTGACACGCTCCAGCCGCTGGATGCCGGAGAAGACGCTGTCGGCCAGCTGACGGTCGGCCGGATCCTTCGTGATGGCGTACTTGTGCGCATACGCTACGAGAAGTTCCGAAGTGGCATCCAGGCAGTCGGCCTGCGGGCCGACGACAGGCCTGTCCAGGCCCGCGGGCGGGAAGATCACGTGGTGGATGACGGTGCCCTCGTTCCAGTGGTTGCCCAGGATCAGCCGCTCGCAGGCGGCAACCCGTGCATGCAGGGGCTGGGTCGTGTCGGGGAAGACATGGACGCGCTGACCGGCCGCCGGGACGCATGACAGCCCGATGGCGGCACCCATCAGCCCAATCCGTGCAGTGAGCGTTGATAGCATGGAGAATGCGTAAAAGATAATTCAATGATGGCAAGCTCGAATATGCGAGATGCGGATATCCTCCCCATGGAAGGCTCGTGGAATCCTCGATTTGCCACCCCCTTGGCGAGGTTTCGAGGGATTAGACTATATTTGCCTACTGAAATAGTAGACAATTGGAGATTTCATCCACAGACACGGTTCAAAAACCCGACCCGGAGGGGTGGGTGGATCGGCTCACGGGACTGCATCCGGTGGCGGCCATCCGCAACCTCTGCGAGGCGTTCCCCGGGCGTGTCGTCTTCTCCACCTCCTTCGGGATGGAGGACCAGCTGCTGACCCATTGGATCGCCAGGGAGGGCCTGCCGGTGCGTATCTTCACCCTCGACACGGGGCGGCTCTTTCCGGAGACCTATGCCACCTGGTCGGCCACCCTCGAGGCCTACGGGCTCACCATACAGACCTACCATCCGGCTGAAGTGGGGTTGCGGGATTTCGTCACACGGCATGGGCCCAATGCATTCTATCAGAATATCGAACTTAGAAAGGAGTGCTGCAGGATCCGGAAGGTCGAGCCCCTGCGGGAGGCCCTGCTGGGCGCTGCCGTATGGATCACGGGTATCCGGTCGGGACAGGGTTCCGGCCGGGAGGGGATGCCCATGGTCGAGTGGGATGGGGCCTATGGACTCTATAAGTACCATCCGCTGCTGGCATGGGACGACCATGCAGTGAGGGAGGAAGTGCGGCGGCTGGAAGTGCCCTACAACACCCTACACGATCGCGGCTTCGTGAGCATCGGATGCGCGCCCTGCACCCGTGCCGTCAGGCCCGGCGAGGATGTCCGTGCGGGCCGCTGGTGGTGGGAGCAGGGCGGCGGCAAGGAATGCGGCCTGCATGTCCACGGGGCGCAGGCGAAATAAATACAAGACCGAGCAGACAGTTTGTTTTGACGATGAGACGGAATCGATTGGACTATCTCGACCAGCTGGAGTCGGAGAGCATCTACATCCTTCGGGAAGTGGCCGCGCAGTTCGAGCGGCCGGCCCTGCTCTTCAGCGGAGGGAAGGACTCCATCACCCTCGTACGGCTGGCGGAGAAGGCCTTCGCGCCTGGGCGCATCCCCTTCCCGCTGGTGCATGTCGACACGGGCCACAACTTCCCCGAGGTGCTCGAGTACCGCGACAGGATGGCGCGGGAGACAGGGGCGCAACTGATCGTGCGCGAAGTGGGCCAGACGATACGGCAGCGCGGGCTGAAGGAGCCCGGTGGCAAGTTCGCGAGCCGCAACTGGCTGCAGACCTTCACCCTGCTCGACACCATCGAGGAGTTCGGCTTCGACGCCTGCATCGGTGGCGCGCGCCGTGACGAGGAGAAGGCCCGCGCCAAGGAGCGCATCTTCTCGGTGCGGAACGATTTCGGCGAGTGGGACCCCAAGCTGCAGCGGCCCGAGCTCTGGGATATCTACAACGGCCGCATCCACAAGGGCGAGAACGTACGCGTCTTCCCCATCAGCAACTGGACCGAGCTGGATGTGTGGAGCTATATCCGGAAGGAGGCCATCCCCCTTCCCTCGATCTATTTCGCGCATGAGCGCGAGGTGCTGGTGCACGAGGGTCAGCTCATCGCCGTCAGTCCGTTCATCACCATCGATGAGACGGACACCGTGGTGCAGCGCAGCGTCCGCTACCGTACCGTGGGCGACATGACCTGCACAGCGGCCGTCGAAAGCCTGGCCTCCACGCTCGACGAGGTCGTCGACGAGATCCGCGCCACGCGCATCAGCGAGCGCGGCGAGACGCGCATCGACGACAGGGTCACGGAGGCCGCGATGGAGGACAGGAAGAAGGGTGGATATTTCTAAAGCAGGCACATGGACTTGTTGAGATTCATCACGGCGGGCAGCGTGGACGACGGGAAAAGCACGCTCATCGGACGGCTGCTGTTCGACAGCAAGAGCATCCTCGCCGACCAGCTCGAGGCGCTGGAACGCAGCAGCCGCCGGCGCGAGGACGGGCAGGTGGACCTGGCCCTCCTCACCGACGGCCTCAGGGCCGAGCGGGAACAGGGCATCACCATCGACGTCGCCTACCGCTACTTCTCGACGCCGCGGCGCAAGTTCATCATCGCCGACGCGCCCGGGCATATCCAGTACACGCGCAACATGATCACCGGCGCGAGCCATGCCGAACTGGTCGTCATCCTCGTGGATGCCCGCCACGGCGTGGTGGAGCAGACGCGGAGGCACAGCATCATCGCCTCGATGCTGCGCATCCCCCGGGTGGTCGTCGCCATCAACAAGATGGACCTTATCGGATTCGATGAGGGTGCATACAACCGAATCGTGGAGGATTACAGGGAAGTGGCTTCCAGGCTTGGCCTTACAGATGTCACCTATATCCCCATCAGCGCCTTGCGCGGCGACAACATCGTGGACGCATCCACTTCGATGCCATGGTATGAGGGTCCTTCCCTGCTCCGCCATCTCGAGGAGGTGGAGGTCCCCGACCCTGCCGCCGATGCGCGTCCCCGTTTCCAGGTGCAGTACGTGATCCGTCCTCAGACGGCCGACCTGCCCGACTACCGCGGGTATGCGGGACGCATTGCCGGTGGCGTCTATCGCAAGGGCGATGCGGTGACGGTGCTGCCATTGAACGCTGCCACGAGGATTGCCCGCATCGAAGTCGCGGGTCGCGAGGTGGAGGAGGCATGGGCCCCGCAGTCGGTCGTGCTGCATCTCGAAGACGACATCGACGTGGGCCGGGGCGACGCCATCATTCCCTCGGACCATCTTCCCGAGGTCCGGCAGGAGTTCGATGTCATGCTCTGCTGGCTTGACGAGAAGCCGCTGCGGGCGGGCAACCGCTACCTATTGCAGCAGAACAGCCGTTTGGTGCGGGCCGTCGTCCGGAGCCTGGAGCACAGGGTGGATGTGAACACCCTCGACGCGCTTCCGGCGGGCGAGTCCATCGGCCTAAACGAGGTCGTGCGTGCCCGGCTGCGGACGGCTGCACCCCTGGCCTGCGACCCCTTCGAGCGGCTCCCCGCCAACGGGAGCGCCATCCTGATCGACGAAACAGGCAACGGCACTGTCGCAGCCGTACTCTTCCAGTCATGACCCCTTCCGACATACGCATGCCGGAGGCTCCGGCGTCCGGAGCC
The DNA here is from genome assembly GCA_010027295.1 of Chitinophagia bacterium. Lineage (GTDB taxonomy): Bacteria > Bacteroidota > Bacteroidia > Chitinophagales > Chitinophagaceae > Pollutibacter. The sequence continues at coordinate 2,778 of RGVM01000096.1, read as the reverse complement.
CATGCTCGGGGCAGCTGGAGGCGTATGTCGCTACCAAGGCCAAAGGTTGCCACAGGTCCCGCTCAGAGGACTGCCGATGGCATGGCCGCCGCCCGGCATTGGCGGAAGGTCGCCAGCCTGAGTCTCGCCGTCTTCGCCATTCTGCTGATCGTCTTCCTGTACCGCGGCATCAGTCTGAAGGACGCCTTCTCCGCAGTGAACGGATGGTATGGGATGGTCGATGCGGAGTTCCGCTGGTTCCTGCTGGCGGGCTTCCTGGCGCAGATGATCGACGGTTCGCTAGGCATGGGGTATGGGGTCACAAGTTCCTCGATCCTGTTGTCGACGGGTGTGGGGCCCGCCGCCATCAGTGCGGGCGTGCATACGTCGGAGCTGTTCGCGAGTGCTGCCAGCGGCTACAGCCACTATCGTTTCGGGAATGTGAACCCCAGGCTGTTCCGCGTGCTGGTGATACCCGGACTTCTCGGCGCGGCCGCGGGGGCCGTCTTCCTGGTATGGCTGGGAGAGGGGTTGGGGAGCTGGATCCGGCCGGCCGTGGCCGTCTATACGATGCTGATCGGGGTGAAGTTCATCTGGAACGCGTACCGTCCGGTCCGCGTGCGGAAGCGTTTCCGTCGTCACGGCTGGCTGGCGGCCTTCGGCGGCTTCTTCGACTCCTTCGGTGGTGGCGGATGGGGACCCATTGTCACGTCCACGCTCGTCGGGAATGGCCGCAGTCATCGTTTCGTGGTCGGCACGGTGAGTCTGACGGAGTTCTTCATCACGCTCGTCAGCGCGGTGACCTTTTTCGTCATCATCGGTGTGAGCCATTGGAAGGTCGTCATCGGGCTGATGGCCGGTAGCCTGTTGGCGGCACCCTTCGCGGCCCGGCTGGCGGGTCGTCTGCCCCGGAAGACGGCCTATGTCCTGTTGGGCCTGCTCGTCATCGTCTGGAGCGCAAGGATTATCTGGAAATTGGTGTAGGTTTCCTTTACATCCTCGTCCACCCATGCCGGTCCTGTCCTCAAAACTCCCCCCGGTTCTCAGGACATGCGGGAGTTTTGAGAACTGGGGGTAGTTCTGAGGACATACGGGGGTTTTGAGAACCGTGGGTAGTTCTCAAAACCGGTCCCGGTTCTCAGGACATGGGGTAGTTCTCAAAACCGGGGGTGTTTCCCCTGGCGCATCGTTTCATTCCGGTTGTGACCTTCTGTGTGTGGATGCCATTTACGCTGCGGAAACGGTTGATCGGTCTGGTTGCCACGCGGAAGTATCTCAACCACGACAAGGTTCTGGGTGGGAACTTTTGGCGTGATCTCAGCGGCAGGTTCGGTTGAGATACTCAATGGCATTGAAGAAGATATCCTCTTTGCGTAGGCTCAGTATCTTACCTTTTCATCTACGACAGGATAAAAAACTGAAAAAGCGCATGCGACAGACCCTGGCCAATATCAGCCTCGTCGTGATCGACTACGACGAGGCCATCCGCTACTATACCGAAGTCCTCGGCTTCGAGCTTCTGGAGGACACCGTGCTGACGCCGGAGAAGCGCTGGGTGCGTGTTCGGCCGCGCGGGTCGGCGGATGGATGTGCGCTCCTGCTGGCCCGGGCCGCCAACGGGGAGCAGCAGGCGGCTGTCGGCCGTCAGACGGGCGGGCGGGTCTTCCTCTTCCTCCACACCGACGATTTCGACCGCGACTACGATGCCTATCGCTCCAGGGGCGTGAGATTTGTCAACGGCCCGCGTGACGAGGCCTACGGGCGCGTGGGCGTGTTTGCCGACCTCTATGGCAATCTCTGGGACCTCATCGGTCCCGCATCCTCCGCCGATGCCAGCGGCAGCAGTTCCACTTCGAGGTGAGCGCCGCGGGCATTGGCCTCGGTGACGATCTGCGGGATGCCGTCCACCACATCCACCGACGGACTATGGATATGACCGGCGAGGATGCCCATGACCTGCTCCGAACGGAAGACGGCCCGGTGGAAGGCCATCGTCCGAACGGAAGACGGCCCGGTGGAAGGCCATCGTGGTGCGTGTGTGTCCCTCCGTGCGCCAGGGCTGTCGGCGTTCCAGCTGCCAGCTGCGGTCGTTCGCCGCCTTCCAGTCGGGGTGGCCGCACCCGAATCCCAGCGGCCTGCCGGGCACATAGAGCGGGATGTGCAGGAGCAGAAGCATCGGCCGGCCTTTGCGTTTTCGTTCCCGGAAGAAGTCGAGCTGCTCGGGCAGGATCTCGTAGGTGGAATTGTCGATGAGGAGCAGGTCTGTGTCGCCCATGGGTTCGAGGTGGAACAGCGGGTCGGTCGACCCGTAGAGCGGTTGCAGTCTCTCTGCGCTCCATTGTCGACGCAGTTCGTTCGAGCTGCCCTCCATGCCCTCGTAGTGCCAGTCGTGGTTTCCGGCGGTGTACACATACGGGATGCCGACGGAGGCGAGTTGTTGCATCGTCCATTCCACGCCCGCCTCGGAAGGGAAGCTGAGGATGTCTCCCACGAGTGCGAGTCTGGAGAATCCCTTTTGGACGGCATGCTCCAGCGAGGCGCGGAAGCAGGACTCAGGGTCGGTCTCCTCCCCTGTCAGGAAATGCCGGGTGTGGTTGTAGGCCCTGGCCATGCGTCCGCTGTAGGTGCGGAAGGGCTCGCCCCTGGCATCGTCGCGGAAAAGGTGGGTATCGGCCAGCATGAGGAAGGACTCGCGTCGGCGGATGGAAGGATGGAAGAAACGGAGGCGCGTGCCGTCAAGGGAGAAGCTGCCGCGGTCGCGTCGGTCCCTGTCTACTGCATCACTCGCGAAAGCGGCGG
>RGVM01000095.1 GCA_010027295.1 Chitinophagia bacterium | reverse complement strand
CGTGACGGGGTTGTTGACGGGGTCGGGCAGCACGGGCGGGATCCGAACGGTGATGGACGTGTCGTCGGCATAGAACAGCGAGTCCGGCGTGAGCACGCTGTTGAAGTCGACCTTGAAGGTGGTGGCCAGGTTCGTGCCGCGGATCATCACCCAGTCGCCATACTTGGCCGATGTCAGCGGCGTATTCCGACTGTCGAGATAGGCGACCGACTGGATGGAGGGCGCGAGGCTGCCTGCGGGCGTCTGCTCCTTCCGGCAGCCTATGGACAGGCATAGCGTGCAGAGCATCAGCGCCAGGAGCCGTGGAGCGGGTATGTATGCGTTGTGTGACATGTCTGTCGTTTTGGATGGTCTTACCAGCCGGGGTTGTTGGCGGTGATGGATAGGTTCGAGTTGAGTTCGGCCTGTGGGATGGGCAGCAGCAGGTTGCGGGCGGCCCGCACCTTGGAGATGTTGTTCTGCCCTGCGGAGATGCGGTTCATCACCTGCAGGTAGATGCCCCATCGGCAGAGGTCGAATCGACGCACGCCCTCGAGCACGAACTCGCGGGCCCGCTCCGCCAGCACATAGCTGCGGAACTGCTCCAGGCTCATCCCCGCAGGCGCCGGACTCGCCTGGGCCCTGGTGCGGATGGCATTGAGCTGTGCATAGGCCTCGGCCGTCGGCCCGCCCGCCACCTCGTTGGCCGCCTCGGCAAAGATGAGCGGCACTTCCGCATACCGCATCAGCGGATAGAAGGCATCGCTGTTGGCGACGGTCGGGTCGTTCACATCGGCGAACTTGATGGTATAGGCGCGGTTGTCGGTCGTGCCGTTGTTGTTGAAGGTCACGCCGCCCACGATGCGGTATTGCGCCGCCTGCCAGGACGGATAATAGTACGGCGTGCCCGTGTTGGTGTAGTAGTTGTGTGAGACGCCGTCGAGCACGCGACGGTCGGCGTCCTCATAGTCCTGGTAGTGGTTGTTGGTGAACCACACGGCCCCTCGCCCGAAGGTCGAATACGCCGAGAAATAGATGCTCAGGTTGTTCACGAAGGGCGTGCCGGCCATCGACTGCAGCTGCCACATGTTCTCCTGTTTGTTCCGTCCCGCCTTGCTCCAGATATCCTTCCAGTTGGGGAAGAGCGTGTACTCGCGGCTGTCGATGACCTCCTTGGCCTTGTCGCGCGCCAGCTGGAAATAGGCACGGCTGTCGAGGCCCTCCAGTCCGGCCACGACCGTCTTGGCATGCGTGTAGTTGCCGTTGTCGGTGCCGCCCCGTACGATGACATTCCCCGAGGCCAGCGATCCCGAGGCCATTGTGAGATACGTCTTTGCGAGCAGCGAGCTGGCGAGTCCCTTCGTCGCATGTCCGGGCTCACCCGCCTTCGCATGGCCGAAGGGGAAGAGCATCTCCTCCGCCTTCTTCAGGTCGGCCACGACCTGCGCATACACCTCCTTCACCGGCGAGCGGGGGACGGAGGTATTGGGGTCGGCGGAGAGCGACTTCAGCCGAACGGGGACGCCCCCATATAGCTGCACGAGCTGGAAATAGGCCCAGCCCCTGAGATAATATGCCTCGCCGAGGATGCGCCGCTTCACGTCGGCATCGATGCCGGTCTTCATCGGCTCCACGTTCTCGAGCACGGTGTTGGCCCGCGCGATCATCGAGTAGCAGCCCACCCATGGGCCGTTCACCCCCCAGTATCCCTGCGGGTTGCCGGCACCGGTCGTACCGAGGAACCAGTCCACGCCGGAGACATGGTCGTCGTCCAGCACCGTCAGGTTCCACATCGGCTGCAGGTAGAGGTCATAGGTGTAGAGCGCGTTGTACACGCCAGCGATGGCGATCTTCGCGTCGCCCTCGCTCTTGTAGAAGTTCTCCGGCGACAGGAAGGAGAGCGGCTTCTCCTCCAGCGCCTTCTCGCAGGACGCGAGGCTGAGGGATGCAAGGGCGATGGCCGCGAACCTGTATATATGAGTCATCTTGTTCATGGTGATATTTGTTTCAGTGGATACGCTCAGAAGCCGCAGCGCAGGCTGAGGTTCACGCTCCGGCTGTTCGGATAGCCGCCGAGGTCGACGCCGAACAGGGCGGGATTGTCGCCGTAGCTGTTGACTTCGGGATCGTAGCCACTGTACTTCGTGAAGGTGTACAGGTTGTTCACCGCCAGCGCGAGCCGCAGGCTGCTGATGGCCTTCACCGAGCGCTGCGGCAGGGTGTACCCGAGGGTCAGATTCTTGACCCGCACGAAACTGCCATCCTCTATGAAGCGCTCCGAGAACAGCAGGACGCGCCAGAACTGCCGGATGGGCTTGGGTGCCGTGGCGGCGCTGTTATCTCTACCCGCCATCCATGCGCCAGCGAGCACCTCCTCGCTCACGTTCTTCGACGTGCCGATGTTCCCGTTCCAGACGGTGTTCATGTTCACGATGTCGTTGCCCTGCACCCCCTGCAGGAAGAGGCTCAGGTCGAATCGGCCGAAGCTGAGGTTGTTGGTGAAGCCGAAGATGAAGTCGGGGTTCACGTCGCCGATGAACGTGCGGTCGGTCAGCGAGATGGAGCTCGGGTCGCCGTCCAGGTTCCGGTACTTGATCTCGCCCACCATGCGGCGGATGATTGCCAGCGGCTGGTTGTAGTAGATGGGGCTGCTGCGCACCTCGGCCTCGTTGTCGTAGTAGCCGTCCTCGCGGTAGCCGTAGATGGCTCCGATGGGACGGCCGGCCACCTGGATGAAGGGCGCGTCACGCGTCGAGATGTTGTTGGCGAACTGCTCCTTCAAATCCCCGCCCAGGCTGAGGATGCGGTTCCGGTTGAAGGAGATGTTGAACAGCGTCTTCCAGGTGAGCTTCGCGTTCTTCACCACCACGGCGTCGATGGCGAGTTCGATGCCCTTGTTCTCGACGGAGCCCGAATTGCGCAGCTGCCGCTGGAAGCCCGTGGAGGCCGGAGTGGTGATGTACTGCAGCAGGTCGTCGGTGCGCTTGCGGTAGGCATCCACATGGACGTTCACGCGCCCGCCCGCCACGCCCAGGTCGAGGCCGGCGTTGTAGGCCGTCGTCGTCTCCCACCGCAGGGCGGCGTTCGCGGGACCGGCGTAGATATCGTCCGCCAGGCCCGTCTGCAGCGACCCGTTGAAGGGATAGTTGTACACCGCCAGCTTGGCCAGCGAGGCATAGGAGCCGATGCCCTGGTTGCCGGTCATGCCGTAGCTCATGCGAAGCGTGAGGTTCGATACAGACTTCGACTTCTTCAGGAATGACTCGTTGTGCAGCTTCCAGGCCAGCGCAGCCGACGGGAAGCCTGCCCATTTGTTGTTGCGGCCGAACTTGCTGGAACCGTCCTGCCGGAAGGAGACGGTCAGCAGGTAGCGGTCGTCGTAGGCGTAGTTGGCGCGGCCCAGGAAGGAGATGAGGGCCGAACGGTAGCGGCTCGTGACGGCGGGAAGGATCTGCTCCGCCGCCTGCATGTTCTCGTTCCGCAGGATGTCGTTGGGGAAGCCCTTGGCCTCGGCCCGGGTGGACCCGCCCTCCGTACGCTCGTAGGTGGCGGCAGACATGGCGTTCACGCTGTGGCGACCCGCCTTCCGGTTGAAGGAGAGGATGCTCTCGGAGACCATGCTGGTCCAGAGGTTGTCCGACTTCAGGGCCGAGCCCCGCACGCTGAAGCCCTCAAAGACGCTCCGTGGATAATACTGGTCGCGGTCGTTGGCGCCATAGTTGAAGCCAAGGTTCTGCCGAAGCTTTAAATACCGCAGAAAGCTCGCCTCGGCGTAGTTGGAAGAGAAGATGTTGTAGCCCGTCACTCTATTGAGGACGTCGCGCGAATAGATGACGGGGTTGGTGATGAAGAATCCCTCGCCCGTGCCGTCGAACTCCTCCTCGCGCTGGATGGTCGTCGGATAGGTGAGCGCGGCCCGGATCACGCCCGCGCTGGCGGCGTCCGACTTGTCGGTGCCGGTCTTGACGCCGTTGGTGACGGAGTTGGAAAGGGCGGTGCTCGTGCCGATGCGGACGGCCTTGCCGATGTTTCGGTGCAGGTTCATCGTCAGGCCGAACTTCCGGTAGTTGGAGTTGATGACGGCGCCGTCCTGGTTCAGGAAGTTGAAGCCGAGGCTGTGGCTGCCGTTCTCGTTCGAGCCCGACACGTTGAGCGAATACTGCTGCGTGAGGGCCCTTCGGAAGATGGCCTCCTGCCAGTCAGTGGCCTGGGATTTTAGCGTATCGAGCTCGTCGAGCGAGTAGGGCAGCGTGTAGCTCGTGCCGTCGTAGAGGTTGGCATTCTGGTAGGACAGGTTCTGGAAGCGTGCGTAGTCGTAGGGCCGCAGCATGTCGAGTCGCCTCGACACTTCCGAGACGCCCATGTTGACGTTCAATTCCACTTTCTCACGGCCCGGTTTGCCCCTGCGCGTTGTGATCAGCACCACGCCGTTGGCGCCGCGCGAGCCGTAGATGGCCGTTGCCGACGCATCCTTCAGGATATCCACCGACTCGATCTCGTTCGGGTCGAGGAAGGCCAGGATGTTGAGCGTCTGCTTCTCGTCCCCGCCAATCGACGAGGGCGTGCCCCCGCTGTTGGTGTTGTTGAACGGTACCCCGTCGATGACATACAGCGGCTCCGTGCCCCCGAGGAACGAGTTGGACCCGCGGATGCGGATGCTGAGGCTGGCGCCCGGCGCACCGTCGTTCTGCGTGATGTTGACGCCTGCAATCTTACCCTGCAAAGCCTGTTGGAGGTTGATGGGGTCATTACGCAGCAGATCGTCGCGGTCGATGCGCTGCACTGCCCCGGTCAGGTCACCCTTGCGCACCGTGCCATAGCCGACCACGACGACGTCGGAAAGGGTCGACACCTGCGGCTTCAGGGTGATGGTATAGTCGGCCTTGTCGGTGAGTCCGACCAGCTCCATGCCCATCCCCACATAACTCACTTCGAGTAGCTTCACCGACGGCGCCAGCTCGATACTGAACCGGCCGTTCGCATCCGTCACGGCCCGGCCTGTCGCACCCCTGGCCGACACGCTCGCACCCGACAGTACCCGGCCGCCCTCGTCCCTCACCGTGCCCGTCACCTTCCGGGTCTGCGCCTGCGCAGCGGTCAGGAGGAACATACATGCGAGGGAAATCCATACTTTCATCCTCATAAAGCGTTGTTTGTTGAAAAATCCCCGATTGGTACGGGGCTTCAAGATAAACGAAACAGGCTATTCCCCGCAACCAAAAGCATGCTCATGTTGAATAGATCCCTACTCCTGACGCTCGCCTGCCCGATACTGTTTCTCATGGACATCTCGGCGCAGCCCTTCATCAAGGAAATAGAGGCCTTCCGCCGGGCCGACTCACTCTCGCGCCCACCCGAAAAGCCCATCCTCTTCATCGGAAGCTCCTCCTTCACCAAATGGACGAGCGTCTCCACCGACTTTCCGGGCCGCCGCATCCTCAACCGCGCCTTCGGCGGCTCATCGCTGCCACACCTCATCCAGTATGCCGACGATGTCATCTTCAAATACGATCCCCGGCAGATCCTGATCTATTGCGGCGAGAACGACCTCACCGGTGGGCCTCAGATTACCGCCGACTCGGTGCTGCAACGTTTCGAAAGGCTCATGTCCCTCATCCGCAGCCGACTTCCCAGGGTGCCCGTCGTCTTCCTCTCGCTGAAACCCAGTCCTTCGCGCGAAGCCCTGCTCCCGGTAATGCGGGAGGCTAACCGACTCATCGAGGCCCGCATACGAAAGATGCGGCGCACGCGTTACCTCGACGTGCACAACCCCATGCTCAACGCCGACGGGTCCATGAAGGAGGATATCTACGTCTCCGACCGACTGCACATGAACCGGAAGGGCTATGAGATCTGGATGCCGCTGATACGGCCCCTCCTCGCCGACTAACGACACTCAATTACATCCATGAAAAGCCTGCCGACACTCCTTGCCACCTGCCTCTCGCTGTACGCCCACGCGCAACACCCTGCGGCAGGTCTCACCACCACTATCGACCTCGGCTATCCGAAAAATGTGGGCAAGGCCGTCTTCGACACGGCCGCACAGGCATGGAAGCTGGTCTCCGTGGGACAGTACGCCGACCTGAACCTTGAAGAAGCAGTCTATCGCCACCGCCGTATGGGCGGCGACTTCATCCTGACCGCCGACTTCGCCTTCGCCGACCCCGGGGTGGCCTCGCAGAAGCGTACCGGATGGATGGTGCGCGAATCCCTGCGCGATGACGCCGCCCATGTCTCCGCCTTCCGGCAGGGGGATGGACGCATCGTCATGCAATGGCGACACATGCAGGGGGCATTCCTGCGCATCCCGCAGGACAGGCGCATGCATCCCAAGCGTGAACTGCAGACCCTGCAGCTCGAGCGCAGGGGACATACCTTCACCATGCGCGCGGCCAGACCCGGGGAACCCCTGCAGCTCGTCGGCGAGACCGTCCTGCCCGATATGCCGGACTCCGTCACCGTCGGCATCTTCCTCTCGGCACAAGACGCGATGCGGGCCGACAGCGCCATGGTATGGAACCTGCGCATCGACAGACCCGTGCCCGACCGCTACCATCCCGACCCGCTCATCCAGCGCGGTCTCGACAGGAAGGAGCCCCTCATGGGTTCCCGCCTTGAGACCATCGACATCCAGACAGGGAAAAGGCGCATCCTGTATGCATCCACCCATCGTTTCGAAGCGCCCAACTGGATGCCCGACGGTGGACGGCTGCTCATCAACCAGGAAGGGCGGCTCCTCACGGTCGATACCGCCGGTGGACAGCCCACCTACTTCCCCACGGGAACGGTCAACCGAAACAACAACGACCACGGCATCTCCTTCGACGGCCGTCAGCTCGCCATCAGCAGCCACTTCGACGGGCCCAAGGCCTCCGGCTCCGCCGTATATGTGATGCCGCTGGCCGGCGGTCCGCCGATGCGTGTCAACGACAACGTCCCCTCCTACTGGCATGGCTGGTCGCCCGACGGGAAACAGGTGCTCGTCGTAGGCCAGCGCAACGGGGTTTCGATCTACAACATCTACCAGGTCGACATCCGAACCGGCAAGGAGACCGACCTCACGCGAAACACCCGCGGACATGTCGATGGGCCCGAGTACGCCCCCGACGGACAGTTCATCTACTACAACGCCGACGCCTCCGGCACCATGCAGCTCTGGCGCATGCGCCCCGACGGCTCAGGAAAGGAACAGCTCACCTTCGACGAGTACAACAACTGGTTCCCGCACATCTCCCCCGACGGACGATGGATCGCCTTCGTATCCTTCCCGACAGACATCGACCCAGCCTCCCATCCCTCCTTCAAGAAAGTCATGCTGCGCATCATGCCCACCGGCGGCGGAGCACCCCGCGTCATCGCCCACCTCTACGGCGGACAAGGGACGATGAACGTCAACTCGTGGTCGCCCGATAGCAAACGGTTGGCATTCGTGAGCAACTCGGAGCCGAACAGTGAAGGGCCTAGATGAGGCAGATTGAGGCATTATCGTGAGAATCTGCCTTACTTGGCAATCAGCCTTGGAGGATGACACGGATTTGCTATTTCTCTTCTTATAGTACAATCCCGCCCCACACCACCATCGGACTTCGCTCGACACCAAAACGGTTCTGCGTAGCCGCCATCCGTTTCGGTGGCAACGCAAGAGCGGTCCGCGTGGCACCGTTCCCGACGCTTCGGTCGGGATCAAGAGACCCGGGTGACACGCCTGAGAGCTCAAAGCCTGCTTTTCATCAACGTCTCAGGCCTTTCTCCGTGAGAACCCGCACCCGTGGCACCCGAGACGGTGCCACGGAGGTACAAGCCTGTTCCCTCCAATAGAGAGACAGGATGGCACGTTCAAGGGGTTCCGCGCGGCACCGTTCCCGACGCTTCGGTCGGGATCAAGAGACCCGGGCGACACGCCTGCGAGCTCAAAGCCTCCCTTTTCATCAATGTCTCAGGCCTTTCTCCGTGAGAACCCGCCAGCCGTGGCACACGTCATCGGTTCCGCGTGGCATCCGCCTTGGCGGAGAGCCACGCCTGCGAGCTAAAAGGATGACTATTCGACAATCCTCTTAGGCCTTTCCCCTCGAGAACCTGCGAGCTCCCTCCCATCCCCTTCAAAGCGTCCCACAAATTCAGGAGATCACCGAAGCGGGGTCACGCCGCAGCCTCCCCACCAGACCAGCCAAGGATGTCGACAAACCGGGCCACTCGGTCAGATCCATGCCCCAGACCTCCACATCCGACAGGATCGA
>RGVM01000094.1 GCA_010027295.1 Chitinophagia bacterium | reverse complement strand
CGAGAGATGCTCGCCAAGCACCGCGACACCATCGACGCCGTCTCCGTCTCCACGCCCGACAACACGCACGCCGTAGCAGCCCTGGCAGCCATGCAGCTAGGCAAGCATGTCTACCTCCAGAAACCCATGACCCACGACATCTACGAGGCCCGCATCCTCACGGAGGCCGCGAAGAAGTACAAGGTCGTCACCCAGATGGGTAACCAGGGTGGCTCCGGCGATGGTGTCCGCAGGACCCAGGAACTCATCAAACTCATCGGCGAAGTCACCTCCGTACAGTGCTGGACCAACCGTCCCGTATGGCCGCAGGGCCTCCCCACGCCGTCCGGCAAGTTCGACACACCCTCGGAACTCGACTGGGACCTCTGGATCGGCCCGGCCAAGATGATCGACTTCAACCCCGCCTACCTCCCCTTCAACTGGAGAGGCTGGTGGGCCTTCGGCACCGGCTCCCTCGGCGACATGGCCTGCCATATCATGGACCCCGTCTTCCGCTGCCTGCCCATCGACTACCCCACCGAAGTCGAGGCCAGCGTGGCCACCATCTGGCGCGAGATGTGGAACGACGCCCCGAACCCCGACAGCTGCCCGCCCTCGTCCATCATCCATCTGACTTATCCGAGAAAGGACAACGGCAAGAACATACGCGTGTCCTGGTACGATGGGGGCCTTCTGCCCATGCGCCCCGCCGAACTGCTCCCGGAAGAGGCCTTCGGCAACTGGGACGGCGGCGTCCTCTTCGAAGGCACCAAGGGCAAACTGCTGGCCGACTGCTACGGGGCCAACCCCAGGCTCCTGCCGACGAAACTCATGACCACCACCAACCTGCCCAAGGAGACACTCCCCCGAGTCCCCGAAGGCCACTACGTCCAGTGGGTCAACGCTTGCATCGACGGATACGGAAAGGGTAAGACGAGTTCCCCCTTCGAGTTCGCAGGACCGTTCACCGAGAGCATCCTCATCGGCAACCTCGCCCTGCGTAGCTACTTCATCAAGAACCCGAAGCTCAAGGGCTGGGACGACAAGTACCTCGGGCGTAAGAAACTCCTCTGGGATGCCAAGAACATGCGCATCACCAACTTCGAGGAGGCCAACCAGTTCGTCAAAAGGGAGTACCGGGAGGGATGGAGCCTCAATCTCTGAGGCGCCCGTTCGAACGGTCACAAACGAGAGGCCCCGCAGCACGTGTCGTAACGTGTCTGCGGGGCCTCCCCTTTCCGGACGTCCACTGACGGCCGGGATCAGTCCTTGCGCTCCAGCAGCCAGAGGCCGAAGAAACCGAAGAAGAGAAGCAGCCCGGCCAGTCCGAAGAGCATGCCCGTCAGGAACTGCTGCAACGGGGCGAACAGCAGCATCCCCACTGCCATCAGGAAATAGATCACGAAGAAGAAAATCAGCGTGTATATTCTTTTGTCCATGACATTTCGTTTGATGCACGAATATCCACAAATTTTCTGAAAAACTCCAAGTGAGGCAGTGGTACGCCCACGTGACAGAGGATGCCTGCCCCAGGAAAGCATTACCTTTGCTCGCGATTTGGATTGCTAAAATTATTAGTTTCGCGTCGAGATTCGAATCGCGAGCCCAAACAGTGCACCGACATGGCGAAGGAGAGAGAGAAGGAAAACCTGTCAGAGTATAACGAGGATTCCATCCGCAGCCTCGACTGGCGGGAGCATATCCGCCTCAGGCCGGGCATGTATATCGGTAAGCTGGGTGACGGCAGCTCGGCCGACGACGGCATCTACGTCCTCCTCAAGGAGGTCATTGACAACTGCATCGACGAACACACGATGGGCCACGGCAAACAGATCGACTTGTCCATCGCCGACCGCACCATCACCGTACGCGACTACGGTCGAGGCATCCCCCTGGGCAAGGTCGTCGAAGTGGTGAGTCGTATCAACACAGGCGCCAAGTATGACAGCAAGGCCTTCCAGAAGAGCGTCGGCCTCAACGGAGTCGGTACCAAGGCCGTCAACGCCCTTAGCCACTATTTCAAAGTGACCTCCTACCGCGACGGTCGCGAAAAGACGGCCGAGTTCGAGAAGGGCATCCTCGTCAAAGACCACCGGGAAGCACCCAGCCAGGGTGCCAATGGCACGATGGTGTCATTCGTACCCGATGACACGGTCTTCCGCAATTTCCACTACATACCGGAGTTCGTCGAGAACCAGCTCTGGAATTACTGCTACCTCAACGCAGGCCTGGCGATCCACTACAACGGTAAGAAGTTCGTCAGCCGCAACGGCCTCCTCGACCTGCTCCAGCGGAAGACCAACGAGGAGGACATCCGCTACCCCATCGTGCACCTGCGCGGCGAGGACATAGAGATCGCCTTCACCCACAACAACGACTACGGCGAGGACCTCTACAGTTTCGTCAATGGCCAGCACACCACCCAGGGCGGCACCCATGTGGCGGCCTTCCGCGAGGCCTTCGTCAGAACCGTGCGCGATTTTTACAAGAAGGACTACGATACCTCCGACATCCGCCAGAGCATCGTGGCTGCCATCTCCGTGCGTGTCCAGGAACCTGTCTTCGAGTCGCAGACCAAGACGAAGCTCGGCTCGCAGACCGTCTACGAGGGCGGACCGAGCATGAAGAACTTCATGTCGGAGTTCCTGGGACGCGAACTCGACAACTTCCTGCACAAGAACCCCACGGTCGCCGAGGCCCTCAAACGGCGCATCGAACAGAGCGAACGCGAACGCAAGGAGCTCGCCGGCATCAAGAAGCTCGCCAATGAACGCGCCAAGAAAGCCAACCTTCACAACAAAAAGCTGCGTGACTGCCGCATACACCTCAACGACGAGCCGCCCGTCAAGGGCCGCGAGGCCTTCGTCGCCAAGCAGCTGCAGACGACCATCTTCATCACCGAGGGCGACTCCGCCAGCGGCTCCATCACCAAGTCGCGCGATGTCGAGACACAGGCGGTGTTCTCCCTGCGGGGCAAGCCCCTCAACTGCTTCGGCCTGACCAAGAAGATCGTCTACGAGAACGAGGAATTCAACCTCCTGCAACACGCCCTCAACATCGAAGAGGGCACCGAGGCACTCCGCTACGGCAATATCATCATAGCCACCGACGCCGACGTCGATGGCATGCACATCCGCCTACTGCTCATGACCTTCTTCCTCCAGTTCTTCCCCGACCTGGTGCGCGACGGGCATGTATTTATACTGGAAACACCCCTCTTCCGCGTCCGCAACAAGCAGGAGACGATATACTGCTACAGCGAGCAGGAAAAGCGCACCGCCGTCAGCCGCCTGGGCGCCAAGGCCGAGATCACCCGCTTCAAGGGCCTCGGTGAGATATCCCCCGACGAGTTCAAACGGTTCATCGGCCCCGACATCCGCAAGCAGCCCGTCTTCCTCGAACAGCATGCGCAACTGCAGCACCTGCTCGAATACTACATGGGCAAGAATACGCCCGAAAGACAGGAGTTCATCGTGTCCAACCTGAAGATAGAACTGGACGCGGTCGAAGCCTAGGAACCCAACGAACTCGCATCCGGAATGATTCACACCGTCTTTAACACGGCCGACGTAGAAGTGCTGCGCAAGGCGCAGGAGATGGAATTGGAACTGGCAGGGGAGATAGTCCTCGTACGCGACGACTACGCGGTGGGGCCCCTGTCGGGCATCCAGACGCCCGATGGCCACGCAGCGCGCAGGGAGTGGTGGCGCGGCGTACTGCAGGGCGGCGACTATGATGGCCTCGTCGACAAGGGCCTCGTCGACGACCCCGCCGTAATGGCCCACATCCGCCAAAGCCTGGAGGCCCACCCGACGGAGACCCTCTGGATATGGGCGGCCCAGAACAAGCACGATGTCTGCGGTTACTACTGGCTCATATCCCAGCTCGAGGCCTTCCAGGGGCGCGTCTTCATACTCTACCTCAACAACCTGCCCTTCATCAACGAGCGCGGAGGCATCTTCTATCCCAAATGGATGCACGAGATACCACCCCGCGAATTCCTCAAGGCAAGGAAACTCGCAAGACCCATCACATCCGTGGAATTCGAGAACGACATGGAGGAGTGGCGCCGCCTCTGCGGGGAAGAGCCGGGCGTCCGCCTCCTGGAGGGCGGTAAGAAGCTCGTACGGAAGGGACTTGAATACTATGACGCCGAACTCCTGAGGTATGTCGTTGCCGACTGGCAGAAGGCCGCCCGCGTCATCTCGCAGTTCCTCGTGAAGGGAAGCGAGACTACCGGTGACGCCTACCTGCTATGGCGAATCAAGACGATGATTGCCGACGGCAGGCTCGAAGTGCGCGGAACCCCCGGCCAGATGCGCGATTTCGATGTCAGGCTCCCCGGCTCCGAACCCCCGGCCGACAAGTCCAACCCATAAGAGAACCATGGCCAATTCCAAGCAGAAGCTCTCCGAAGTCACCGGCATCGACACCGGCGTCCACGGACAATACCGCAACTGGTTCCTGGAGTACGCCTCCTACGTCATCCTCGAGCGGGCCGTCCCGGCCATCGACGATGGCCTCAAACCCGTCCAACGCCGCATCCTCCATGCGATGAAGGAGATGGACGACGGCCGACTCAACAAGGCCGCCAACATCATCGGACAGACCATGCAGTATCATCCCCACGGGGATGCCAGCATACAGGAGGCTCTCGTCAACCTCGGACAGAAGGAACTCCTGATCGACACCCAGGGTAACTGGGGCGATGTCCGCACTGGCGACGACGCAGCCGCCCCCCGCTACATCGAAGCCCGCCTCAGCAAGTTCGCACAGGAGGTCGCCTTCAACCCCAAGACCACCGAGTGGCAGCTCAGCTACGACGGACGCAAGAAGGAGCCTGTAAACCTGCCCATGAAATTCCCGCTCGTGCTCGCACAGGGCGCCGACGGGATCGCCGTGGGACTCTCCACCAAGATACTCCCTCACAACTTCAACGAACTCATCGACGCCTCCATCAAACATCTCCGGGGTAAGAAGTTCGAACTATATCCCGACTTCCCGACCGGCGGGATGATCGACGCGGGACAGTACAACGATGGCCGCCGCGGCGGACGAATCCGCTGTCGCGCACATATCGAAGAAATTGACAAGAAGAACATCGTAATCCGCGACGTGCCCTACGGCGTGACCACCAGCCAACTGATGGACTCCATCGTCAAGGCCAACGACCAGGGTAAGATCAAGGTCAGGAAGGTCACCGACAACACCGCTGCAGATATCGAGATACACATCGAACTCGCACCCGGCATCTCTCCCGACATCACCATCGACGCCCTATACGCATTCACCGACTGCGAGGTCAGTATCGCCCCCAACACCTGCGTCATACACGACGATAAGCCCGTCTTTCTCGGCGTGTCTGATCTGCTCCGCATCTCCACCGACAAGACCTGCGAACTTCTCCGCCTCGAACTCGAGATACGCCTCGCCGAACTCGAGGACAAATGGCACTACACCTCCCTGGAGAAGATATTCTTCGAGGAGAAGATCTACAAGGAGCTCGAGAAACGGCATGAGACATGGGAGAAGGTCCTCGTCGCCATCTCCAAAGGCTTCCAGCCCTTCCGCCCCAAGCTCCGGAGGGACGTGTCCCGAGACGACATCCTAAAACTCACCGAGAAGCCCGTACGACGTATCTACCGCCTCGATATCGACGAACTCATCCGTCAAATCAAGGATATCGAAAAGGATATCCGCGAGACCAAAAACTATCTCAAGAACCTGGTGGACTACGCCGTCGCCTATTTCGAGGGACTAAAGGAGCGCTATGGGCGCGACAGGGGCCGCCGCACCGAGATTCGTCCCTTCGACACCATCCAGGCCAGGCAGGTGGCCATCGCTAACGCCCGGCTATACGTCAATCGCGAGGAGGGCTTCGTCGGCCTCGGCCTCAAGAAGGACGAGTTCGTCTGCGAATGCTCCGATATCGACGACATCATCGTTTTCACCCGCCGGGGAATGCTCAAAGTCGTCAAAGCGGGCGACAAGGTATATGTCGGTAAAGACATCATCCATGTCGCCGTCTTCAACAAGTCCGACGAGCGAATGACCTACAACATGATCTACACCGATGCCGCCACAGGCATCTCCTTCGCAAAGCGCTTCAACGTGACGGCCATCACGCGCGACAAGGAATACGACCTTACGAAGGGCGCCGACCGCAGCAAGATCAATTGGTTCAGTGTGAACCCCAACGGAGAGGCTGAAGTCGTAACTGTGCTGCTAAGCCCCAACTGCTCGGCACGTAATAAGTCGTTCGAGTTCTACTTTGAGGAGCTCGACATCAAGTCGCGCACCGCCGTCGGCAACCAGGTGACGAAATACCCCATCCGCAACGTCAAGTTCAAAGAGGCGGGACGGTCCACCCTAGGCGCCCGCAGGCTCTGGTTCGATTCTGAGCTGGGTCGTCTCAACGAGGAAGAGAGGGGACGCTACCTCGGCGCCTTCGAGCCCGACGACAAACTCATCGCCTTTTTCCACGACGGTAGCTACGAGATTCGCGAGACCGAGGTCAATCAGCGCTTCGACGCCGACCTCATTGTGGAACTGCAGAAGTTCGATCCCGAGAAGACGGTGACAGCCATCTACCTCGACAACGAGAAGCAGCAATTCAACGTCAAGCGCTTCCGCATCGAGACGACGACCGTCAACAACCGCTTCCAGTTCATCCGCGAGGCCGAGGGTAACCGCCTCGAAGCCGTCGCCACCGTAGAGAAGCCGATTGTCGAGATCAAGTCGGGACGCGGCGCCCAGGCGCGGGTCTCCAAGGTGCGGATACACGATTTCGTGGAGGTGATGGGATGGAAGGCGGTCGGTACCAAGCTGGCGGACTTCTCAAAGAGCACGTCCTTCGAATGGGTCCACAAGCCCGATTCGCCCCAACAGGAACTCTTCTGACCAGTGTTCTGGCCAGGGCCCGATGCCGGCCCAATGAATAGTGTCAGCAAGGTTAGCGTCTCAGCGCTTAAGGTGTCGCTGCATCTCGACCTTCGCCTCCCGCTCCCGGATGCTGGCGCGTTTGTCGTGCAATTTCTTCCCCCTGCCCAGCCCGATCCGCACTTTGGCAAAGCCTCGTTCGTTGAACCAGATCCTGAGCGGCACCACTGTGTAGCCCTTGTCCTTGAGCCTGTTCGCAATCTTGCGGATCTCACGACGCTTGAGCAGTAGCTTCCTGTCGCGAAGCGACGGGTGGTTCGAATAGCTCCCGAACTCGTATTCTGCGATATGCAGGCTTTTGAGCCATATCTCCTCCTTGTCGATGATGCAGTATGCGTCGTTGAAGCTGGCCTTGCCGGCCCTAAGGGCCTTCACCTCGGTGCCTGTCAACACCATCCCTGCGTCGAAGGTTTCTTCGATGGCGTATGCATGGTAAGCCGACCGGTTGTTGAGATCCATGGGAGGGGGTCGTCCGACAGGTCGGACACTTTCTCGCTCAATTGCGGAAATGCGTGAGCAGGGTTGCGATGGTGTCGCGCAACTCTTTCCTAGGCACGATTCTGTCAAGGAAACCATGCTCCAGCACGAACTCGGAACTCTGGAAGCCTTCCGGCAGGTCCTTCTTGATGGTCTCGCGAATGACCCGAGGACCGGCGAAGCCGATTAAGGCACCGGGTTCCCCCAGGTTGACGTCGCCCATCATCGCGAAGGACGCCGTCGTACCGCCGTAGGTGGGGTCGGTGCATAGGGATATGTAAGGCACGCCCGCATCGGCCAGCAGTGCCAGTTTACCGAGCGTCTTCGGCAGCTGCATCAGAGAGAAGGCGCTCTCCATCATCCGGGCACCGCCGCTCTTGCTGATGATCATCAGGGGCACTTTTCGGGCGCGGCAATGGTCGGCCGCCCGGGCGATCTTCTCACCCATCACACTGCCCAGGGAACCGCCGATAAAGTTGAAATCCATGCAGCAGGTGACCAGCGGCTGTGCGTCGGGGGCCTCCTTGGGGGTCCATTGTTCCCAGAGGGCGGCCATGGCAAAGGGCTCGGCGTCGGGGAGCCGGATGCACCAGGGCTGCCTGGTCTTGTGCCCGGGGAGCGCCTGCCACTCGTAGAAGAGGTCGGCGGGCATGAGGGCGCGCCGATGGCGGAAGGCGGCGCGGAAGGCGGGCTTGGTGGCGGCGGTTTCGGCGCGGGCGTTGACCAACCGGTGGCCGATGGCGGGGTCGTTGGCCCAGAAGGGGACCAGCCCCCAGCGGGCCAGCCCGGCCTCGCGTCGCTCCCCGTGCTGCCGGACCAGGGGGAC
>RGVM01000923.1 GCA_010027295.1 Chitinophagia bacterium | reverse complement strand
CCCGCCAACTACCTCAACTGGCTCGCCATCTCGCTGATGCTCACCAACGTTTTCCATTACGACGGCGCGAGGCTATGGCTGTATTACGGAGGCGCGCTGACCGGCATCTACCTCACCGAAGTGTGCATCGCCTATTTCGCATCCTTCCTGAAGGAGCGCATCACGCCGTTGATCCTGCGCAGGATCGACATCGGGGTGGCCATCCTCTTTATCGTCTTCGCCGGGGTGCTTGTCTGGCCGCTGATAGCGGGTATGCGGCACTAGCCGTCTTCCTCCTCTCCGAACACATGCCGCTGGTGCGGGAGGAAGACATAGTTCTCCAGGAAGGCACGCAGCTCCTCGAAATGCTTCCGTTCGCGCGGGTCTTGGATAGATGTGTCCGGCTGTCGGCAGAGCCGGAGGTAGTCCATGAGCCGCAGGTCCCTGACCTTGCCACCCCGTATGGTGGCGTGCATGAAGGCGGGACGCACGCGAATGTCGGTGACGAGGGTGCACGGGCCCTCGGGGGTATGCCCTTTGGTGACGGTGAGTCGAAGGAGCAGGGGCAGTTGTCCGAGCTTGTAGATATCGTAGGCAATGAAGTCACCCAGCGAGTAGGCGATGAAATGCTGACGTCCCGTGTGCGGGGAGTCGTAGAGTTCCATGGGCTGTGCGTGATGCGGATGTCCGGCGATGATCGCGTCGATACCGGCCTCGTCGCAGACGCGATGGGCGTTGCGGACGATGGTATGCCCGGGGTAGGCCTGGTAGGCGCAGCCCATGTGCAGCAGGGCGATGACGATATCCGCCCCACGATTCCGGGCGGCATCCGCCTGTCGTGCCAGCAGGGAAAGATCGGGGTCAGGGTCGTTGAGGAGGATGTGATTACAGAGCCATGGACTGTCGGGTGGCTTCTGCATCTTGTTAAGGGAGAAGGTGGCCGCCAGGAATGCGAAGCGGATGCCATTGCGTTCAAGGATGTGGACATCCATCAGTTCATCGGCGGAGCGAGCCGCTCCTGTGGTGGCGA
>RGVM01000922.1 GCA_010027295.1 Chitinophagia bacterium | reverse complement strand
TCGCCACTATCTCCGGCAAGATGAGAATGCATTACATCCGGATACTGCCGGGTGACAAGGTGGGGGTGGAGATGAGTCCGTACGACCTCAGCCGCGGGCGCATCATCTTCAGGTACAAATAGATATCAATTGCGAACGGGTCCCATGGGCCCATAATTAGGAACCCGCATGAAAGTGAGAGCCGCCATTAAGAAGCGCAGCGCCGACTGCAAGATTGTCCGCCGCAAGGGCAAGCTATTCGTAATTAACAAGAAGAACCCCCGCTTCAAGCAGCGCCAGGGCTGAGCAGTCACCAATCCACGTAAAAGAGACACATGGCTCGAATATCCGGCATCGACCTCCCCAAGAACAAGCGAGGCGAGATAGGTCTGACCTACATCTATGGCATCGGCAACTCCACGGCCCGTTACATCCTCGACAAGGCCGGGATTAGTTATGACAAGCGCGTCCACGAGTGGAACGATGACGAGCTGTCGGCCATCCGCAACATCATCACGGCGGAACTGAAGGTCGAAGGCCAGCTACGCTCGGAAGTGCAGATGAGTATCAAGCGACTGATGGACATCGCCTGCTACCGTGGACTTCGTCATCGCAAGGGACTCCCCGTCCGTGGTCAGCGTACCCGTACCAACAGCCGTACCCGCAAGGGCAAGCGCAAGACGGTGGCTGGCAAGAAGAAGGCAACCAAGAAGTGATTGCGGGACGGGTGTCCTTCACGGTTGCCCGTCCTTCATACATACGCATCCATAACAGCCTGTAGGTCTCCGGATTCCGGATGCGGGGGAGGAGCCGACAGGGTCCCGGGAAACCGGGATGACCACCCGATCACCTGTAAATACAGACAATGGCAAAAGCACAAGGATCGAATGCCAAGGCCGCCGCAAAGAAGCGCGTGGTCAAGGTCGACAGCCACGGCGACGCGCATGTCACCGCGAGCTTCAACAACATCATTATCAGCCTCACCAACAAGGCGGGCCAGGTCATCTCCTGGAGCAGCGCCGGCAAGATGGGTTTCCGGG
>RGVM01000921.1 GCA_010027295.1 Chitinophagia bacterium | reverse complement strand
CCGATGGCGCGGATTCCACCCAGAGGAGCTCGATGCGCACCCCTGGCTCCGCGGCCCAGGAACCTGGCGCTCCATGCGCAGATTCGGCGTCGAACAAAAGGGCAAGATCCGCCCGTGTGACGACGGCTCCGAAAACGGGATCAACTCGATCACCGGCACACTCGACAAGCTGTCACTCATCCGTCCGGACTCTCCAGCTCACGTCGCTGCAGCGTTCGCGCGGGCACAGATGCAGTGGCAGGACGAGCTTGTGCGACTCGGCATGTGGTCGACTCACCATGGATCCGCCATCCTCGACACAGTCGACAAGTACTACCACGGGAGCGACGACTGCAAAAAGGCGTACAGGCGCCTCCCGTGTCGAAACCCTGGTCTCATGGTCGTATGCCTCTTCAACCCCGAGACAAAGACCGTGGAATATTTCATCATCCCCGGATTTTGTTTCGGATACTACTCGGCGGTTCTCGGCTGGAACAGGATCACCGCCCTCTACACGCACCTCGGTCGCCGCCTCCTCGCGATCCCGGCAACAGGGTACTACGATGATTTCCAGATAGGCGGCCCATGGTACGACCAGCCCTCGTCCCAAGGCACCTTCAACACCTTCGTCGACATGTTTGGCCCAGGATTCGACGAATCCAAACATGTCCGCTTCGACGAGCCCGCCGTCAACCTCGGCGTCTTGTCCGATTTCTCCCGTGTCCACATCGATGCGACAGTCACGCTCGGTGTCACCGAGGAGCGCAAGGACAAGCTACGCACCGCCGTGCGCGGCGCCTTCGCAGAACGCATCATCCGTCGCGCTCAATCAACAAAGCTCTTCGGCAAATCGCGCTTCGTCCTCTGCCCCATCTTCGGGCGGGTCGGCCTTGGCGTTCTCCAGCCTCTTCAGACCGTCAGGACCGAGGCGCCCGTGGTGCCCGGCTCCGAGGTCTACGAGTCCCTCTCCTCTCTCCTTGAGATCCTCGACCGCCTGCAACCCGTCGTGTACTCCCTCTTTCGCAGGCGGTCGAGGATCT
>RGVM01000093.1 GCA_010027295.1 Chitinophagia bacterium | reverse complement strand
ATTCAGATGGGTATATGCGAAAGTCTGCGCATCAGCTAAAATGGTATATGACAAATCTGCTCCCAATTTTAATCTTCCCGAAGTAATGCTATCTCTGTCGCGCTCTTGTGCAACATTGCACGAAGCAAAAACCAATGCCAGCCATAAATATTGCGCGCACCTCATTCGGAATACTTGCTGAGTTTACGTGTTCTGTAATAACGAATCACTGCGTAAATAGCCATGACAGCGGCCATCACGAAACGCCTGTTACCCGGCAACCAGCTGTTATCACTGGGAGCAAAAAGGCAAATGACAGCAATGATCATAAAGAATGCCGACATGAAATACGCCATATAAATGGGGGGTCGCATAATGAGTTGACGAAATTACATTCGGACAGCACTAGTCAGTTCCTTCACAACGCGATTTATGTCCGCTGAATTTCTTCCGTGTATTGCCTTGTTGCCAGACACGATGTTACGCTAGACAACGAGTTCCCCGGAAATAAATACAGGCTCTTTACGAGCCTGCATTTGAAGTTATGATCTCGATATAATTATTCCACTATCCAAACGTATGAGCTAAGACCACCGGGTTCTGCAATGCGCACCAGATAACTGCCTTGAGCCAATTGCTTTTCGATATCGAGGCGCCTTACATAAGGGCCGTCGCTCACAAACCTTTCAGAGTGAACCAAGCTACCGGTTAATCCGTAAATCTCAATCCTCACCTCTCCTTCCTCAACACCTCCAGCTTCTCCAAAAACTCATCCCTCGGCATGAACCTCGCCCCCAGGCTATCCAGATGAGGGGTGTATACCTGGCAGTCCACCAACCCAACCCCTTCCTGCTGAAGCATCCGCACATGGGTGATGAAAGCATACTTGCTCGCATTGCTAACCCGGCTGAACATGCTCTCACCGAAGAAGAAACCGCCCATCCGGATGCCGTAGAGACCTCCGACGAGGGTCCCCTCCTGCCAGGCCTCCACGCTCACGGCATGGCCCATTTCGTGCAGTCTGACATATGCCTCTACCATCGACGGAGTGATCCAGGTACCCCACTGACCGGGACGTATGACCCCACGGCAAGCCTGTATCACATCCAGGAAACATCGGTTTGTTGTAACCTCGAAGGCATCCCGTCGCAGCAGCAGGCGCATGCTTCGACTCACCTTCAGCTCTTCCGGGAACAGGACGAACCTCGGGTCGGGACAGTACCACTCGGGTATCCTCCCACTGAACCAGGGGAAGATGCCATTTCGATACGCGAGGAGAAGACGTTCCGGCGACAGGTCGCCACCCATTGCCAGAAGACCGTCCTCATCCGCCAGGGATGGATCCGGAAAGACGAGCCGGTGGTCGAGACGGATGGGAATCATGGGCATCAAACCGAATCGGTCAGCCCTTGGATTCAATGGTGGCGCCGATGCCCCGGTCGGTGATGGCATCGCACATGGGCTTGAGGAAATCGTAGCTGCCGTGCTTGACAGCGTACTTGCCCTGGTGGTGGATGATGTAGGCGCACTGCTCAGCCTGCTCGTAGGTGTGGCTGCAGACTTCCACCAGGGTCTCGATGACCCAGTCGAAGGTGTTCACATGGTCGTTCCAGACGATCAGGCTGTAGGCGTTGCCGGTATCGTCCAACACTTCCACATCCTCGTCCTGTTCGTGCAGGGGCCTGACGGGCGCCATCGGTTTCTGGTTGTTGTGCAACAAAGGTACAGACGAAAGTGAGAATAGTACACCCGCAGGTCTGACACAGGAACTTCCCTCCTACCCTATCTTCGAATGCCAGAAATCCCAACTCGGAACCTGGGACCTAGATTTGCATCAAACACTCCCCATGAATGCGGCACTCCCGATCTTCACGGCCCTTTGCCTCCTGATGGCCCCGGCACTCGCCCAGCGGACAGACCATCGACTGGAGCGTCGCCTTCGTACGCTCACCCAGGATTTCCACGGTCGCATCGGCATCCATGTGAAGGACCTGCGGAACGGGAAGACGGTCTCCATCGATGCCGACAGCGTCTTCCCCACCGCCAGCATCGTGAAAGTGCCCATACTGCTGGGTATCATGGACAGGATACGGAAGGGCGAACTCTCCTACCACCAGAAAATCACATGGGCAGATACCATCCGCTACGACCCGGGTGAGGACATCATCGCCTATCTGAAACCCGGCTCACCCATCGAACTCAGCAAGGCCGTGATGCTCATGATGACCATCTCCGACAACAACGCCAGCCTGATGCTGCAGGGACTCGCCGGCACCGGAACAGCCATCAACCGGCTAATGGACAGCCTCGGCTACACCCATACCCGCGTCAACAGCCGCACCCCCGGACGAGAGGCCAGCCGGTCCGTCTTCGGATGGGGACAGACGACGCCCCGCGAAATGGCCCGCATCCTCGAAGAAATCGCGCAGCGAAGAATCCTCGACTCGGCCCTCTGCGACCGGATGCTGCGCATCATGGGACGGCAATACTGGGACGAAGAGGCCCTCGCATCCCTGCCGCCCGACGTGTTCGTGGCCTCGAAGAACGGGGCGGTCAACGCCAGCCGCAGTGAAGTGCTCTTCGTGAAAGGGCGACACCCCTACATCCTCTCCGTCTTCACGAAGGAGAACGCCGACAAGTCCTGGGAACCTGAGAACGAAGCCTGGGTGCTGACCCGCAAGATCTCAGCCTTGGTGTGGGACTATCTTGGCAAATGACCGAACCCCTGCCCCGTCATGATGAGACATGCCGGTACAGGGGTTTGGTCATTTCGAAGTCAGGCTATCGCCAACCGCCACCGAGGGCCTTGTAGATGGCCACCCGAGCCAACATCTGCCGGAGCTTGATTTCAACGAGCTCGATCCTTGAGTCCAGCGCCTCCCGCTGCGTCAGCAGGACCTCTATGTAGTCCGCCCTAGCGGAACGGAACAGCTTGTTGGAGATGTTGATCGACTCGTCGAGGATCTCGACCTCCCGCGCCTTCGCCTCATAGCTCTTACCGTAATTGTCGATCATGGAGAGTTGGTTCACCACTTCGATGTGTGCGTTCAGGATCGACCTTTCATACTCATACACCAGCTGCAGCTGCCGCGCATTGGCATTGAGATAGGTGGCCTTGATGGCGTTCCGGTTGACAAGCGGCGCGACCATGTCTCCCGCCAGGTTGTAGAGGATCGACTCCGGGCGTACCAGGAATGCCGGGTTGAAGGATTGGAAGCCCAGTCCGGCCGTGAGGGTGAAGTTCGGGTAGAAGTTCGCCCGGGCCGACTGCACGTCGAGCTTGGCGGCTGCTAGCTGCAGCTCAGCCTGTCGGATATCGGGACGGTTCGTGAGCAGTTGCGAGGGCACGCCTGCGGAGAAGCGGCCCGGACCCAATGCCGTGAAGCCTTTGGAATCCCTGGGCAAGCGACCCGGGAATCGACCCGTCAGGAAATGGATACGGTTCTCCGCCTCCACGATCCGCTGGCGCACCTCGTACTGGAGGTTCCGGGTGTTCAGCAGTTGCGCCTCGAAGCGGTTGACTGCCAGCTGCGAGACCTTGGCGGCGTTCTTCTCCAGTTTCACGATGTCGAGGGCGCTGGTCTGCAGGTCGATGTTCCGCTGGATGATGTCGAGCAGGTTATCCAACGCCATGAGCTCGTAGTAGGAGCTCGCGATTTCCGCGACCACCTGCGTGACGGCGAAGTTCCGGCCCTCCCGGGATGAGAGGTACCGTAGCGATGCGGCCTTGGTCGCATTCCGCAGTTTCTTCCAGACGTCGAGCTCCCAGGAGAAGTAGCCTCCGGCCAGGAAGTCGCCGATGTACTTGGGGCCCTTGTCGGGACTGACCTTGAGGTCCTCCTCCGAGATACCGTCCCAGGTGTATTTGCCGGCACGCTCCACGGCCGCCCCTCCGCGGAGGTTCAGGAAGGGCATGTATTCACCCTTACGGGCCATGACCTCGTTGCGGCTCATCTCGATCTCCTGCCGGGCGATGTTCAACTCTTGGTTGTACTTGAGCGCGGTGTCGATGAGGGCAGAGAGGTAGGGGTCCTCGAAATAAGACCTCCAGGAAGTGGCCCCCAGGTTCGTGGTGTCGCCCGGGGAACCATAGGCTGCCGGTACGCCGGCATCCTCCTTCCGTACCGTAACGAGGGGGATTTTGCAGGCGCCCGCCCATAGGACAGTCGCCATGATCGCAACGATATATTGGGCAGCTGATCTGTTCATGTTATCGGTTGTCTTTGCGGTTGCGTTTCATGATATTCAATACCCTTCTCACAAGTCCGGCGTCGGAGCGGTTCTCCACGTAATCCTCGCTGAGCGGGTTCGCATCCTCGTCCCTGACGAGCTGACGGCCCTCCTGCATCCTGCCGAACACATAGTAGAGGCCCGGGATGACGATGGCGCCGAAGATGGTGCCGAAGAGCATGCCCCCCAGCGATGAGGCCCCGATGGTGTGGTTGCCGACGGCACCGGGACCCGTGGCGACCACCAGCGGTATGAGGCCCGCGATGAACGCGAAAGAGGTCATGATGATGGGACGGAACCTCGCCTTGGCGCCCTCGATGGCAGCCTCCAGTACACTCATGCCCTTGTGGTGCTTCTGAACGGCGAACTCCACGATGAGGACTGCGTTCTTGCCCAGCAGGCCGATGAGCATGATGAGGCCTATCTGTGCATAGACATCGTTGGCGAGACCCATCGCCTTCAGCAGCAGGAAGGAGCCGAAGGCTCCCGGCACAATCGAGAGTATGACCGCCAGCGGGAGGAGGAAGCTCTCGTACTGCGCTGCCAGGATGAGGTAGACGAACAGCACCACCACGAGGAAGATGTAGAGCGCCTCATTGCCACGCCTCGCCTCGTCGTACGACAGGCCTTCCCAGGCGATGTCGTAGCCGCGCGGAAGGGTCTTCGCGGCGACCTCGCGGATGGCCTGTATGGCATCACCGGAGGAATAGCCGGGCGAGGGAATACCATTAATCAGGGATGAGATGTACAGGTTGTACCGAGCAACCTCGTTGGGGCCCTGCGTCTTCTTCATGGTCATGAAGGCCGAATAGGGGACCATCTCGCCATGGTCGTTCTTCACGAACATGGTCCCGCCTGCGTATACACCTTGTAGTAGTTGTTGAAGCGTATGAAGCCCTGCTCGTAGGTGCTACCCACCATGATGTTGAGGTTCTCCATCGCGGCGCCCAGGGACACGCCCTTCTGCATCGCCTGGTTGTAGTCGACGAACAGTTCGTACTGCGGATACTTCGCCGAATAGAAGGAGAACAGGCCTGTCAGCTCCTTCCTCTTGCCGAGTGCTTCGAAGAACTCGGTGTTGACCCTGTCGAACTCCTGATAGTCGACATCCCCGCCCTTGTCGAGCAGTCGCAGTGAAAAGCCCGCAGAAGCGCCGTATCCCGGCACGGCGGGCGGCTCGAAATACTCGATTTTGGCGGGCAGGTCCTTGCACTTCTCCTCGAGCTCACGGATCACGTCCTTCACCGAATGCTCCCGTTCCGACCAGTCCTTCAGGTTGATGAGGCAGGTGCCGGCATTGGAGCCCCTGCCCTCGGTGAGGATCTCGTAACCGGCAAGCGCGGTGACCGACGAGACGGCGTCCACCCCTTTGGCAATCTTCTGGAGTGCAAGGGATATCTCATTGGTGCGCTCCAGCGTGGTGCCAGGCGGTGTCTGAAGAATCGCGTAGATCTGACCCTGGTCCTCACCCGGAATGAAGCCGGCAGGCAGTACCCTGTTCACACCCATCACGCCGAAGGCGAAGACGAGCAGGATGCCGAAGGTGACGACCCGCCTGTCGACAATCCTCCTGAGCAGGCCGGTATACCGACCCGTGATCCGCTCGAAGTATGCGTTGAAGGCATCTAGGAAACGATCCATCGGCGATCTCCGCTTCGGCTGCCCATGCGTGTTCTTCAGCAGGATGGCGCAGAGGACCGGTGTGAGTGTGAGTGCCACGATACCGGATATGACGATCGAGCCGGCCATCGTCAGGGAGAACTGACGGTAGAGGACGCCCACCGGACCCGACATGAACGATACCGGTATGAATACCGATGTCATGACGAGCGTGATGGCAATGATGGCACCGCCGATCTCGTCGACCACCTTCGTCACGGCTGCATAGGGTGACAGGTTCTCTTCGTGCATCTTCACGTGCACCGCCTCCACCACTACGATGGCGTTGTCGACCACGATACCAATGGCCAGCACCAGTGCGAAAAGGGTGATGAGGTTGATGCTCAACCCCAGCGCCTTCATCAACACGAAGGCGCCGATGAGCGAAACCGGCACCGCCAGGATGGGGATGAGGGTGGAGCGGAAGTCTCCGAGGAACACGAACACGACTATGGCTACCAGTATGAACGCCTCGACGAGGGTGTGAAGCACCTTCTCGATGGACGCATCCACGAACTTGGAGACGTCGTAGTTGATCTCGTAATCGATGCCCGTAGGGAAGTCCTTCTCCAACTCCCGCAGCTTCGCCTTCACGTCGTCGATGACCTTGCTCGCGTTGCTGCCGGGGTTCTGCTTGAGCACCATGGCGGCGGAGGGGTGCCCGTCCTTGTTGGAATATATATCCACGAATTCACTGCCCACCTCGACCTCGGCGATGTCCTTGAGCTTCAGGATCTCGCCGTCCGGCGTGGCCTTGATGATGATATCCCTGTATTGTTCGGGGGAATTGTACCATCCCTTGTAGGTGAACACGTACTCCTGCGACTGCGCGGTCTTGCCGGAGCTGAGGCCCACCCGTCCCGGACGTGCCAGCACGCTCTGCTCCTCGATCGACTTGAGCACTTCGTCGGGCGAGATGCGATAGGCCCTCATACGTTCCGGGTTCAGCCAGACCCTGATGGCGAAGGCCCTGGTACCCACCAGGTTGACCAGACCCATGCCGCTGATCCGCTGGAGCTCGGGGACGATATAGGTGTTGGCATAGTTGAAGAGGAACTTCTCGTCCACGCTGTTGTCCTTGCTGTACAGGTTGAGGTACATCAGCATGCTGGGCTGAAGGGGGGAAATGATAACCCCTTCCCGCTGTACGAGGATGGGGAGGTTGGGCATCACCTGGTCGACCCTCGATTTAACCCTGACCGCCGCAAGGGTGGGGTCTGTTCCTGGTTCAAAAACGATATCAATGGTTGCTTCACTTGCACTGGTCGCATCCGACAGCATGTATTGCATGCCCTGCACGCCATTGATTTCGCGTTCCAGAATGGTAAGGGTTGATTTGACCAGAACATCGGCATTGGACCCCGGAAATTCAATGAATATGCTAACTCTCGGCGGGGCTATTTCGGGAAACTGTGCTACGGGCAATGACTTAATGGCCAACAGTCCCGTGAAAACAATCACAATCGATAATGCGATGGCCAGAACCGGTCTTTTGATGAACTTAGTAAACATTTACCAGGGTTTAATGGTTCCTGCCTTATTCGGCATGTAAACTATTCAATTCAGAAAGCTCCTTTTCAAAGGGAACAAATTCACATCGTATTTTCTCATTGTTCTTCACCTTGCCTAGGCCCTCTGCGAGAATTTTATCGTTGGGGCCAAGACCGGAAGCAACGATATACAGGTGAGGCAATTCCTTTGCAACGGTGATTTGTCTTGACTGTAAAACATTATCCGGCCCAACGAGGTAAACAAATTTTTTATCCAACACATCGAATGTTGATTTTTGGGTAATGATGATTGCATTTTTAAGTGCGACAGGCATCCTGATATTTCCCGTTTCTCCGTGGCGGAGTATTCCTTTCGGATTTGGGAATGTTGCGCGGAACGCAATGTTCCCCGTTTCGTTATTGAAATCTGCCTCAATGGTTTCAACTACGCCCGGCCAATCAAACAGTTCTCCGTTTGCCATTTCCAATTGTACTTTTTGGCTACTATCCGATTTCCCGTTCTTTACAAAATCAAGATATTCGGCCTCGGGAACATTGAAGTACACCCACATCCTACTGTTGTCGGAAAGGGTGGTTAGGAGTTCGCCTTCGTCAATAAGACTGCCGAGGCGTTTCTGAAAACGGTCCATATAGCCGTCGAAGGGTGCCCTGATCTGGGTGAAGCGCAGATGCGTTTGTGCCAGTGACAATTCGGCCTGCGCCTTGCTGAGCTTGGCTTTGGCCAGCGCCAGTTCGTTGGGCGACACCACATTCTTGTCGGAGAGGCTCTTGGTATTGTTGTACTCGATCTGTGCAAAGTTCATCTCTGCCCTTGCCTTTTCCACTTCCGCCTGATAGAGGGCCGGCATGATCTGGAACATCAGCTGGCCTTTACGGACAAGCTGGCCCTCGTCTACAAATATCTTTTCGAGATACCCTTTCTCCTGTGAG
>RGVM01000920.1 GCA_010027295.1 Chitinophagia bacterium | reverse complement strand
TCGATCCGTGCGCGCATCATACTTGCTTCGAAGCTTGCTAGGCCATGGCTTCTTCGAGTTGTATGGAGTACGGACGGTCGGTAAGTAGAAGAGGCTCGTCGGGACGTCCACCCACGACACACCGTGTACCCGTTCCCGGTGGGTTTGTCGCCGAAGCATGTGGAAGCTCGGGTCCCGTCTTCGTCGTCCCACCCATTGAGCTAGCGTGCCATAGACCCGCTGACCTGCGTTTGTAACTAAGACAAACGGGAAGTCGCGGTGGAAGACGGCCGTGCTGCGAATCGGGTCCATTTCTGGCTCCTGTCCCTCCGCCGCTAGCACGTCTGTCACGAATTGCGCCGCCTGAATACCGAGCATTGCAGGGTCTACATCCCTGCCTTCCGAGTGACCCGGGTACCACGATAAATTGGCGAGGTACCGCGAATCGTCCCAAAGCCAGTGGTCAAACCGAAGCAACGAGCAGAGCTGCTGGGTGTTCCGGAAGGGGTGGAAGTCCCACGCTCGTGTTTTTTGAATTTCTCCTATCGCTCCTTGACAGTCTGAGATGACGGTGCCATCGATGATCCCGTTGTCGGCGAGGCGCCTCGACGATAAGCTTAGGCCCAGGAGCTCCCCTGCCACTGCCGTGCTCGTCGCGCAGTGTACCCTTGCCACCGTGCCAAACCCTGGGTCTATGCCGTCCACCTGCGCCGCCGTCGTGTGAGGCTGGCCGGAGCCGTCCGACATCGAGGTGTCAGGCGGGAGGTCGACCGGTTTGTCCAGCTGTCGCCTAAACAGTGTGAAGAGCGGTCCCGGGTCAGTTGGCAGTACATGTTCCCTCGCCGGTCGCACCTGATGCTCCGTCCAGTCCGTGAAAAGGTGCCGTTTGCCATCGAGATCCTGGAGCGTGTACACCTTGTGCGTCCTGGCCGTTTTCGCGATGCGTAGCATGTCCCGTTCCGGCGTGTCCGCTCTGAAACCTCGCTCCCAGAGAGTTGAGTCCGCTGGGGGTCTTCCAAACCAGTCCATGGTGCACAGGA
>RGVM01000919.1 GCA_010027295.1 Chitinophagia bacterium | reverse complement strand
TGTCTGAATTTCCGGTCCGGATGGGCATGTTTTTATGTTACTTTTGAATGATGAAGCGTAGAAATTTCCTGGCTGTCGGTGGACTGACCCTACCATGGCTCCCATCTTTTGCAAATCTGTTCCGTCCCGGTCCTGAGCGGGCGGGAAATCCGATCGTGGTATCGACATGGGACTTCGGCCGGGAGGCGAATGCCGCATCCTGGGAGGTGCTTTCCGCGGGTGGACGCGCCCTCGATGCCATCGAGGCCGGCGCGAAAGTGCCCGAGGCTGATCCCAGGAACCAGACGGTCGGCTACGGAGGCCTTCCCGACCGAGACGGTCGGGTCACCCTCGACGCCTGCATCATGGACGAGGCCGGCAACTGCGGTTCCGTCATGTGCCTCGAGCATATCAAGCATCCGATCTCCGTCGCCCGGAGGGTCATGGAGAAGACGCCGCATATCGTCCTGGTGGGCGATGGAGCCCTTCGTTTCGCCCTGTCGGAAGGTTTCCCCAAGGAGAAGCTGCTCACGCCGGAGAGCGAGAAGGCCTGGCGCAACTGGCTGAAGCAATCCAATTACCAGCCGCGGATCAACATAGAGAACGAAAGGTCCGACCCCCGTCCCGACCTGCCGATGCCCGGTGGCAAGGACAACCACGACACCATCGGGATGCTCGCCCTCGACAAGGCCGGGAACATGAGCGGCGGCTGCACCACCAGCGGCATGGCCTTCAAACTGCCGGGCCGCGTAGGAGACTCCCCCATCATCGGGGCGGGACTCTTCGTGGACAATGAAGTGGGAGGCGCCACGGCCACGGGCGTCGGCGAGGAAGTCATCCGTTGCGTGGGGTCACACCTCGTCGTCGAACTGATGCGGCAGGGCCTCTCCCCTGTCGATGCCTGCCGAAAGGCGGTGGAGCGCATCGCCAAACGCAATCCCGATAAGGCCAGGGGGATGCAGGTGGGATTCCTCGCCCTGCACCGGGATGGCCGACATGGCGGGTTCGCCCTGCAGAAGGGCTTCACCTACGCCATCCGT
>RGVM01000918.1 GCA_010027295.1 Chitinophagia bacterium | reverse complement strand
TTTCCATAAAGTCACGTGATCTCAGTTTCTTTAAGTAATTTTTACAATCAACTTCGGACACTCCGCCTTCGGGGAAAATCATTGAGGCGGATACGTGATGGGATAATAACGTTTACGATTGATTGGTCGGGAATGCGTAATCCTGCAGATACTCGAACGGGGGCGTGATGCGACCCTTGCTGACGAGGGTGGCGCGCGCAATGACGGGGTCGTCGGCATTGCGGAGTCCTGGCAGGACGTGTTTGATGAGTTGTTCCCCAAAATACCGTGACGCATCGCGAGGCAGTTCATTGGGAAGGTTGCCGACTGCGAGCATGTCGATGGAGTTCGGAAGGTAGGGGGCGGTCTTGGCGAGGGTGTCACGGTCGACGCCGTAGACGGGGTCTTCGATGGTCTGGTCGCCCAGGTTGATGGGGACTGAGCCGTGGGCATCGTCCGTGATGTCGGAGATGGTTCGGATGCGGAAGTCGGGCGCTGCGACCTGGGCAGCCTCGAAGAGCCGGGGGATACGCTCCTCCCAGTACACCCCGTTCATGAGGATATCGGCCTGTCCGGCATATTGCGGGAAGAGGCATCGATACGCTTCGGGATGTTCGTGGAAATCGGCGCGGGCATACCCTCCGTCGGAGATGCGTCGGAACAGGTCCTGTCCCTTGAGCTGGACATACACGGGGTATTCGAACTCCCGCGCCAGGAAGTCGTCCGTCTCCACCTCGCGGACACCCATGAGGTTCATGATCTCGAGAACACCGTGTGCGACGCGGCCGGAGCCGGTGACGACGATCTTGACATTGGGGAGTTTCAGTCCGAAGTAGGTATGGATGAGTTCCCGGAAGCTTCGCTGCCGGTACACCCGACCCAATTGAAAATCACCGGTGCGGGCACCGTAGGCCATGATGCCGTTGTGGGCACCCACGATGCCGGCGAAGAACCCGAAGCCGATGATGCGGGTCCCGTCGGTGTGTTCGAGGCATTCGTAGTCGATCAGGGTGATTTCCTTGTCGATGACGGCCCTGAAC
>RGVM01000917.1 GCA_010027295.1 Chitinophagia bacterium | reverse complement strand
TGGCCGCTGCGCGACCGCCTCTTCCTCGACGCCGGGCACATGTCGGCCATGC
Organism: Chitinophagia bacterium; assembly: GCA_010027295.1. Classification (GTDB taxonomy): domain Bacteria; phylum Bacteroidota; class Bacteroidia; order Chitinophagales; family Chitinophagaceae; genus Pollutibacter. The sequence continues at coordinate 968 of RGVM01000917.1, read as the reverse complement.
TCTACGGTGTACAGGCGCTCCTGGGCAACTACACCCTGGACGACCTGAAAAACTTCCGGCAGTGGCAGTCCCCTACCCCGGGCCACCCGGAGCTGGACGTCGCCCGGGGCATTGAAAATACCTCCGGCCCGCTGGGTCAGGGCCATGCGTTCGGCATCGGCGCAGCTATCGCCGAGCGCTTCCTGGCCGCCCGCTTTGGCGAGGTGGTGGCGCACAAGACCTATATTTACATCTCCGACGGCGGTATCCAGGAGGAAATCTCGCAGGGTGCCGGCCGCCTGGCCGGACACCTCGGCCTGGGCAACGTCATCATGTTCTACGATGCCAACGACATCCAGCTCTCCACCGTCGTGGACGAGGTGACGGGCGAGGATACGGCTAAAAAATACGAGGCCTGGGGCTGGCACGTACTGACCGTGCCCGGCAACGACCACGACGCGCTGCGGCAGGCCATCCAGGCCGGCATTGACGAAGCGGAGCGCCCCACCCTCATCATCGGCAAAACGCTGATGGGCAAAGGGGCGCGCCTCGAAGACGGCAGCAGCAACGAACGTCTCTGATGTTACCTCGGTTACGTCCGACACGAAGTCCTGAAGGTCTATAAAGACCGTTTTAAGAAGCCGTGAGTAATACTCGCGGCTTCTTTGTTTTGATCAACATAATACTGAATATTGCGGTATAAGTGTTTATGTAGCTGTGCTCCGTTTACAGCTAGTATCTAAAGGAGAATGGCCTTTTCTTATCAGCTGTCGATCTTGACCCCGCGGCTCACGTTGACAACGTGTTCTTGCGTGTTCACTGTGTCGACTGCTGTGAAGGACTATATGCACGAAACCGACGCTTCACTTGATGTCATTGTCTTTGAGTGTGATCGTTGCGGAGAAGAGCATGTGATTGAGGACGCCTCTCGTATCAGTTCTCTATCTCGCGCAGACCACGCACCCAAGGACTGGCTATTCATACAGTTT
>RGVM01000916.1 GCA_010027295.1 Chitinophagia bacterium | reverse complement strand
ACACTGCGGCAGGCGACGGTCGCCGGCGCGCCGCTCCCCGCGCGCGTGCGCCGCGCGTTCGAAGCCGCGTACGACGTGCCGCTGGTCGATCTCTACGGCGCCACCGAGGTTGGCACGATCCTCCTTCACCAAACCCACCAGTAATTCGCCGTCCTTGATGCAGGTGGGAATGCACAGGGTTCCGCCGCCGCCCTCCTCTGCAAAAGCCCAGGTGTCATAGCCGTTCGGGTGCCAACCATAAGACAGGGTGCCGAAAGCCGACTCCACGCGCAGCGATCGGCAGGCCACATCCTGACCGTCGAGCGTCACCCTCCATCCATGTCGGGCACCTTCGGGAACAGGGGGATATGTGGGGCGGATACTCATCATTTTCCTTGGCCAATGACGCCCGCATCTTCTCCCAGTCGGCTGCCAACGCCAGCCTCAAAGCCGTGCGCCCGGAGCATGATTCGCCCTCTCTGGGCGTCGACGACGACGTTGCCCGGCAACTGCCTCCCAAGCCATGTCGCCAACGCCAGCATGCTGTCCTGCCATTGGCCCGGTGTCGCATCCAAATCCCTGCCCGAAAGAACGTCATCTCGCAACTTCAGCCACTCGGGGATCGAGGTGATTTCGAATATTTCCGACCAATTCAATGCCGTCGCTGGAGATGAATCATGGCGATCCTCCCATGCCCCTTCGAACTGTGCATATCCATGGGATTCCGCCTTGGAAACATCCCCATAACTGAGAAGTGACTGAACCACCTCGTCAAACCCCTGCGCCCGTCGATCGGGGGTTGGATCGGTCAAACAAATGGATCTTGCCTGTCGGTTTTGGGTAGCGGCGAGAAGGAGTGAGTCCGCCACTGTCCGGTTGTATACCACGTCGACAACGTCCTTGACGGCTTCGACCTGGGCGTCGGTCCAGTTCATCGGGTGGGTCTTCATCCGGTCCGCTGCTTGATACAATTTCGTGCGCAGACCCGAAGAGTTGGATTCCTTGAGGACAGTCCTGATCCCGTCGGTGATGGAGGAAGCA
>RGVM01000915.1 GCA_010027295.1 Chitinophagia bacterium | reverse complement strand
GGTTCGGTCTTGGGTCGCGCGAGTTCCTTGGCGAGCTTGAGCCGTTGGGCTTCGCCGCCGGAGAGTGTCGTGGCCCACTGGCCGAGGGCAAGGTAGTCCAGTCCGACGCTCGCGAGGGTGGCGAGCGGTCGAGCGATGCGCGGGTGATTGGCGAAATCGTCGATGGCTTGCTGAACGGTCATGTCGAGCACGTCGCCGATGGATTTTCCTTTGAAGCGCAGGGAGAGGGTTTGTTTGTTGAAGCGTTTTCCCCGGCAGGTTCGGCAGAGGGTATACGTTTCTGGAAGAAAGGAGATGTCGACTTTTCTTGCGCCCAGGCCCTCACACTCGGGGCATCGTCCTTCCTTGCTATTGAAGCTGAAGCGACCGGCCTTGATGCCGCGAAGCTTGGCCTCTTTGGTTTGTGCGAAAACGTGTCGGATCGGGTCCATGATCTCGACAAAGGTAGCGGGACAGGAGCGGGGAGTTCTTCCGATGGGGCGCTGGTCGACTTCGACGATGGCCTGGATGGCTTCCCAACCGACGAGGCGTTGACATCTTGGTGTCACGGCAGTTCCGGCGAGAAGAGATCGCCAGGCGGGGAGCAGGACATCGAGAATCAGGGAGCTCTTTCCCGAGCCACTGACGCCGGTGATGGCAACTAGTTTGCCGAGCGGGATGCGGACGTTGAGGTTTTCAAGATTGCGGTGATGGACGCCTTCGAGAAGAACCTCGGCAGAGGGTGGAGAGAATAGTCTCGTGGTCGTCGGGCGCTGGATGGACTTTCGGCCGGTGGCGTAATCGGCGGTGATGGAATCGGATGGAAGAAAGAGTTCGGGCGGACCCTGGGCGACGGGATGATGGCCTACAGGACCTTGCGCGACGGATGATATACCAGGTGATGAAGACTGCCTCCTTCGACATGACAGCGCAGACCTTCGGCAAGTGGAGTGGAGGGAGCGTGTTTTCTCTGCTCAATAACAAGATTAACTTCCTCCGAATCTGTCAGCAGCGACAGCGACTCAGCGCGGCAATGTTGAA
>RGVM01000914.1 GCA_010027295.1 Chitinophagia bacterium | reverse complement strand
GCGCGGGACGTCGGAATCCCTGAGGCGGCGCCAGAGACTGACCCCGTGTGGTCGCTGAGCAGCGAGGGGCACGAGGTCCGTCTCGTCATCAAGACCCCCGAAGGGGCCCTTCAGGATTTCCGCGAGGGTCAAGTCGTCCTCTGGGCAGAGAACGAAACGGACGAGATTGAGAAGATCCTGGACGGGAAGGCTGTCGAGGAGCTCGAGCCGGTCCGCACCGGCGACCGGAAGGCCGGCTCGTTTCAGCGCCTGCAGGATGGCGTCAAACAGTCCACCCTTTCGGCCCCTCACGAGGATCAGGAAGTCGCCGGGGCGCGCAGGTCTCAGCTGATCATTCTCCCATACGCCTGCGCCAGCCTCCAGCTCGTCGCGAATGAAGGATGCTATCGCCCGCGCCAGCTTCTGCTTCGGTGAAGACTGACTCTCCTGTCCCATCGGAGCGTCCCATGCCGCCGTTTCTGCGACCTCGTCCTTCTGGACGAGAGGCCAGATTTCGACCGAACCTTCATGGCCTTTTCGATAGGCTGTATGTCGCCAGGCGTCGGACAGGCCGTCGGTCGAAACAGAGAACGGAGACTCTCCATTGTAGGCCTCGGGATTGAATGTCTCGTCCACGAAACCGAGGATCGAGCGGGCCGAACGGAAGGACATATCGAGTCGCGGATTCACGAACTCGATTCGAGCCGCTGAGGCCCGCGCCTGAAAGTCCTTCCGTTCGGCGAGGAAGCGCTCCGGATCGGCTCCCTGAAATGAATAGATGGACTGTTTCTGGTCACCGACGACGAAGAGGGTTGATGGATGACTTCGCTCAGCCCCCTCTCCGACGAAGAAGTTCGAGGTGAGCGCGCGTATGATGGCCCATTGCTCGGGGCTGGTGTCCTGGGCTTCGTCGAGAAGGATATGGCGCAGGCCCCCGTCCAGCTTCCACAGAACCCACTCGGACGCGCCGCTTTGGGTCAACAACTGGCGAACCGTCCGGATCAGATCCTCGAAGTCGAGGCCCGCACTGGCCCGCTTGCG
>RGVM01000913.1 GCA_010027295.1 Chitinophagia bacterium | reverse complement strand
ACGCGTCAGGTGATGAGCCTAACCGGCTCAGCATCACGTTTCTGCCACATCAGGCAGGGGGGACGATTCCCTTGACGGTCGTCTACTGCCAGGGTCGCGAGGGAGAGGCTCAGCACCAGGTCGAGTACGAGCTTCCGCGACGCTTGCGGGGAGAATGGATTCCCTTCCGGGTGCTTGCCACTCGCGAGCTTCTCTCCATCTTTGTCAATCAGGATCACGTCCCCGTCCTCAAGGTTCCTCTTTCCCTGGCGCACCCACGTCGCCAGGTCCTTGGTCTCTGGCGTGGCCCGGGCGCAGAGGCACTCCTGACGGACCTGCGCTTGATCGAGACCGATCAATGGAACCTCTCCTAGTTGTTGATGGGGAGGGCTCTCGTATCTGAAAGTGAGGTATCCTCCGTGAGACCACTCCCCCTGCTCCTCTTCTCCCTGCTGCTTGTCGTCCCGCTCTCCGGGGCAGACGGGAAGGGAAGGGCGGCCGTCGGCACTGCCGCTCCGCGCCCCAACCTCATCCTCATCCACGCCGATGATCTTGGCTATGGCGACCTCAGTGTCTACGGCCAGCGGCGCTTCCAGACTCCGCACCTCGACCGCATGGCTGCCGAGGGAATCCGGTTCACCAGCTACTATTCGGGAAGCACCGTCTGCGCGCCCTCGCGGGCGGCACTGATGCTCGGGCAGCACACGGGCCACCTTCGCATCCGCGGCAATGGGGATCATCCGCTCCTTCCAGAGGAGAAGACCGTCGCGCAGTGGCTCCAAGCGGCCGGCTATCGCACTGGGCTCTTCGGCAAATGGGGGCTGGGAACGGCCGCGACCACTGGTCGTCCCGACCTCAAGGGCTTTGAGGAGTCGCTCGCGTTTCTCGATCATACCCATGCGCATCGCCAGTACACCAGCCACCTCTGGAAGAATGGCGAGGTCTTTCCGATCGACCCGGAGAAGGACTACGTCAACGACCTCTTCACCCGCGGCGCCCTCGATTTCATCGAGCAGCGAAAAGCGGAGCCCTTCTTCCTCT
>RGVM01000912.1 GCA_010027295.1 Chitinophagia bacterium | reverse complement strand
CTCAGGAAGGGCACGAAGCGGAAAGGGCCTTTGGCCTCCTCCCGGTACTCGGTTTCTGTAACCCGGGTGATCTTGTACATGGTCTGGCCATCCTCGCCGAGCGGGATGACCAGGATGCCGCCTAACGCAAGCTGCTGGAGCAGGGCTTCGGGCACCTGCGCCGCACCGGCCGTGACGAGGATGCGGTCGAATGGGGCAAACTCGGGCAACCCCTTGCCCCCGTCCCGGAAGAACGTGCGGATGCGCTCGAACCCCAGTTCGTGGAGCAGCGAACGGGCTTTTTCATACAGGGCTTTATGCCGCTCCACCGTGAACACACGGCCGCCCATCAGGGCCAGGATAGCCGCCTGGTAGCCGGAACCGGTGCCTATCTCCAGCACTTTGTCGCGCTTGCGCACCTCCAAGAGCTGGGTCATGTAGGCCACGGTGTAGGGCTGGGAAATGGTCTGCTCCGAGCCAATGGGGAAGGCTTGGTCTTGATACGCCCATTCCTCAAACCCCGGGTCCAGGAAGTAGTGCCGGGGCAATTCCTCCATAGCGCTCAGCACCCGCTCGTCCTGTATGCCTTTCTGGCGCAACTCCTCGATGAGCTTCCGGCGCATACCCTGAAGTAAATAACTGTCTTTCAATGGCATAACGCGCTTACTTTTTGATCATGGGGGTATGGGGAATACCGTCTTCCAGGTACTCCGGCCCGGAGGGGGCAAAGCCAAAACGGCTGTAAAACGGGACGAGGTAACTCTGGGCAGATATCTTGACGGGGCCACTGCCAAAAGACGCTTCCAATACTTCCAGGGCCTTTTCGACCAGGGCTTTCCCCAGGCCTTCGCGCCGCCGGCTGCCCACCGTCAGCACCCTGCCCATAGATTGGTAGCCTTCGTAAGGGCTTCCTTCCGGGAGCAGGCGCGCATACGCCGCGATATCCCCGGACTCGTCGAGCCCCATCAGGTGCAGGGCCTCGAAATCCAGTCCGTCGGGGTCCAGGTAGGGGCAGTTCTGTTCCACGCAGAAAACGTCCTG
>RGVM01000911.1 GCA_010027295.1 Chitinophagia bacterium | reverse complement strand
GGCATTCTGGGGCTGATGAAAAAGCTGAGTTTTCGTGCCCCATAGCCGGAATGAAGTCAATCGGCCGAGTGGTTATCATCGGTCCCATGAGCAAGCCGAAAGTTCTCCTCATCGTCGGTGACGCCACGGAAACCGTGGACACCCTTTATCCATACTTCCGCATCATCGAAGCGGGCTTCGAGCCGGTGGTCGCTGCCCCGGAGAAACGGCGGTACCAGATGGTGCTCCACGAGATCAAGCCGGGTTGGACCATCACCAAGGAATGGGAAGGCTACTCCATCGAGGCGGACATCGCCTTCAAGGACATCAAGCCCGAGGAGTACGCCTCGATCTTCTTCAGCGGTGGACGTGCACCCGAGTACATCCGGGAAGACGAAGACCTGCTGCGGATCACCCGCTGGTATTGGGAGAAGGGCACACCGATGGCGAGTGTCTGCCATGGAGTCGAGATTCCGGCCCGCGCGGGTATCGTCAATGGCTTGCGCATGGCCACGGTGGCGAAGTGCAAGTTCGACCTCGAAGTGTGTGGCGGGATCTATGTGAATGAACCATGCGTGATCGATCGGCACATGGTCAGCGGCCGAACCTATCATGATAGCGGTCACTTCGTGGGACCATGGATCCGCATGATCGAGGATTCACTGAAGAAGTAGCTAAAACGCTCCCGTCCCGATGCCCTACGTCACCCCAGACACACTCGAGGATTCCTACGACGTCGTCATTGTCGGCTCGGGGGCCGGGGGCGGACAGGCTGCATATGCGCTGACGATGGAAGGCGTGAAGGTGCTCGTGATCGAGGCTGGTCGCGCCTTCGATGTCCAGCGTGAGGTTGCGATGTTTCAGTTGCCCAGTCAGGCGCCGCTCCGGGGAGAGCGGACGCCGGACAAGCAGTATGGCTTTCACGACTGCTCGATCCAGAGTGGCTGGACCATCCCTGGGGAACCGTACACGCAGGCCCGTCCCGAGCCGGAACGGCAGTTTCGCTGGTGGTAGGGGTTAGTCCAGCACGGCGTAACATGG
>RGVM01000092.1 GCA_010027295.1 Chitinophagia bacterium | reverse complement strand
GATAGCGGGCCAGGAGGCTGAACTGTGCGGCCCTGGAACTATTGGACCCCTGGGAAATGCCGATGGGATTGCTCCGGTAAAGATACAAGGGTTCGTTGATGAAGACGAGACTACCGACTTCCTCGAGCTTCAGGAAAATATCGTGGTCAAGCGCCTTTTGGAAACGTGGATCGTATCCCTCCGTTTTCTGATAGGCTTCACGCTTGAAAGTGGCGAAATTACCGACACAGACCCCATGAATCAGTGATGTCCCATCCGGGAGTCGATGGAAGAAGTCGAAGACCCTTTGGATACGCAGGGACTCGTCGCAGAGGTAGCTGAGGCTATTCACCATACTCGCCTCCGGATGCCGGGCATGGGCCTCCGCCATCCTGGCCAGGGACTCGGGCATAAGAGCATCGTCTGCACCAAGCATGCCGATCAGTACGCCGGTGGCCGCTTCCGCCGCCGTACGGAATGCCTGGGCAGCCCCCCTATTCACGGGATGGCGGATGAGGCGCACCCTGGCATCCACCAGGTATGGCTCGAGGTATGGGAGGGGATCGATGGTGGAGCAGTCATCAACGATCACCAACTCCCAGTCCTTGTAAGTCTGTGTCAATATACTCTCCACCAACTCGGGCAGGAAAGCCGAGTTGTTGTAGTTGGCTACAATGATGGAAAACCGCATGGAAAGAAGGGGGGCCTTACGTTGGCCTCTGACTATATCACGACATTTTCCCGGATCGCCTCCTCATAGACCGAAATGGCCCTGATTGCAAAGGACTTGCTGGAATAACGGGAAAGGGCAGTATGGCGGATGGTTTCAGGGTCGTACCGGTCAAGGTTGGTTGCCATCTCCCGCATGGCTGCGGACAAGGCTTCGACATCACCCACCGGTACGAGGAGACCATTGCTTTCCAATATGATGTCATTAGGTCCCCCCGAACGGGTAGCTATTACGGGCCGCCCAACGGCATGTGCCTCGATGACCACAACTCCGAAGGTCTCCAACTTGCTGGGGAAGACGAAGACATTGCATTCCTCCATGAGTGAGAGCAATGGCTTTCGACCGACGAGGCCTAGCAGTTTCACTTGTCCTGTCAGGCCCAGTACCCTGATGAGCTCGGTCAGTTTGCCCCTCAACTCCCCTTCACCGGCAATGAGCAGGCGGGCGTTCGAATCCCCCCCATAGGCCATATGGAAGGCCCGAATCAGGTCTTCTTGACCCTTCACGTCGATGAGACTCGCAACATTCAGGAATGTTATCGGCCCTTCGCGACGTTGGCGGCTGGCTGAAGCCTCCATGAAGATAGGGTCGAGAATGTTGGGTAGATGGTCATATCCTCCGGGAAGCAGGCCCCGCGAACTCAAAAACTCCCCGAGGGAATGCGAAACCATGAAGTTGAAAGAAGACCTTTCATAGACCTTCCGTACCAGGTTATAGAAGCCCGAGGGGATGATGCCACGGGCGAAGAAAGAGCTATGCTCGGTGATGCAATAGGGGATATTCTCCTGCTCGTGTATCTGCATGACGGAGGTCCCAGACAGCCATGCGTTGTGTGCATGGATGATGTCGGGACGTCCATAGTCACGCTCCAGCATCCTATAACCCTTCCAGATGCAGTCTGCGTAGTACTTCAGGACTAGCTCGGTCCTCAGATCACTCCAGCAGGGTAGCCAGACTCTCGCCAAATGAAGCCCTTCCAGTTTCTCATACTTGATTTTCGGCCGTCGGACCAGAGTCCTCAGGAGCAGTCTGAAGATACCATAGGCTCCCAGCTGCATGATAGGGGCATAATGCACCTGGCTGCCTATCAGTCGCCTGATAAGATTGATGGTCAGGGACTTGATGGCCATAGGCCTCTCCACCGACACCACTAAAACCTCAACCCCCGCCTTGAGCAACGCACAGGCCTGATGGAATTGGAAGATCGATGAGATGGAATTCTTCGAAGGCAAGAAATCCTCCGGTGGAACGATAAGCACCTTCATAGAGTGAAAATGATTCCCATGGGAGGGTCTTGGTTGGGTATGATGGAACAGACCTGAATGGGTTTAATCCGATGACCCGGAAAATGATATCTGTCATGGTGCTTATCATCAAATGGTTTAGCGCAATTGCTATGGGGAGCTGGCCCGCATGCAGAGGTCTCCCAGGGCCTGGGGAGGTATCCGTTGGCTGTGGGTGGGGCTGGCTCAAAAGGAGAATTCCTCCGCATTGAAATAGAGTCGCAGGCCCTTGCCGCCCTCTGCCGCCTTCACCAGTTTTTCCACTACGGTGGAAGGGTCGACATGCTCGGAAAAATATTCGATAATGCCTGCCCTTAGTCGTTCGACTTCGGCCTCATCCATCTCCAACACGGCTCGGATGGCCTCCTCCAGGTTGCCCGAATCCCCAAAGCCGACGCAGTCGACACCCGGCCGAAGCCTCGGCCTCAGGTCATCATGATACTGAAGGACCGGCACCGTACCCGTCGCCATAGCCTCCATCAGGTTGTGGGATTGCGGCATGTAGAACCCAGGAGTGGCGATGAAGAAGTCGAAGTTTGACAGCACTTCCATCCAGTATTCCAATGGAACCCTGAATCTCCGGCTGTCAATCAGGCATAGAACCCTGGCATCGGCCGATGGGTCCTTCAACCACTGCATCAGCTCACCGAAGTCGGCCGGGAGGAACCTGGGGAGGTCGAATCCTAGTAGGCGCCGATACACTTCTGAGCGCGCCATGAGCCCGAAGCGGCCTTCTATCGATGCCTTGTCGAAGTGTATATCGGGTTGACCGTACATGAACACCCTCTTGCGGGGATGTGTTGTCGGTGCCATGGGGATGCGATCGCTGAGGAGCGGATGCGCGAAATACGGAAGATGGTGGTACGGTGATTCTGTCCGGGGCGATTCGAAATAGCGGAGGTCGACGTCCATCAGCGAGGATACCCTGAATGGCGGAGCCCCCTTACCCTTCCATCCAAGCCTAAGCCAAACCACACTCCTGTCATTCCCCCCTCTTGCCGACTTCCAAAAAGAGATACCCGGAAGCGACCAGATCATCCTGTCGTAGTCGGTAAGACGGATGAGGAATTCTGTACTGCGGTAAAACCGTATTCGATATCCTGCCTTATGGAAATAATTGAGCAGCTGGAAGCCGTAGCGTCCATGGTTGAAATCCCGGATCGTTACCACCAGTACCTTCCTGCCGGACAAATCCTCGGATGGCTGCCACCAAAGTGTCAGGATGGCTCCCAGGTTGCGAGCCTGCACCTCAAGACGGGTGACATGCCAATGGAGGAAACTCTTCACCCTTCTCGGAAGCGTATGCATTTCAGCCGGAGATGAGCTTCAGCAGTGTTTTCTGCGGATATGGGTCGAGGCGTGCCAGAATGTCCTTTCTGGCCCGGCAACCTATCTCGTGCCATCGTTCCTGCGCATCCCAGGCCTTCTCCAAGGCAGCGGCAAACCCCTTGTCGCAAATTGTTGGCGACAGAAAACCGTTGACCCCTTCTTGGATCCGATCGGGCATCGCCCCCATGGGTGTGCCCACAACTGGCCTGGCCGCCTGCATGGCCTCGAAGAGTACGATGGGACCTGAATCCTGTCGGGAGGGAATGAGGACCAGGTGATGCGTGGCAAGTATACCTTCGATATCCTCTCCGTATCCCCGGAAGGATACTCTGTCAGACAAGCTGGCCTTCAAGACCTGCTCAACCAAACGATCCCTGTCTTCGCCCGTACCGTAGATATCAAGGGTCCATTGCCTTTCTAACCATCTGGGGGATGAGAGTGCGGCGATGGCGATATCCTGACCCTTCCATCGCTGTACCAGACTTCCAATCAGGCACATCCTGACCGGTCCGGTCATTTCAGGCAAGGGTGCCGCATCAATCCGACGGACCGCATGGTCCAATACGACGGCGTTGCCAATCAGGTGACGGAGCTGACTACGATAGAGGTCGGCTTGATACTGCGAAGTAAAAAAGCTGTGCGCAGCCTTGGAGATGACGGACCTCATGTTCTCCGCCAGGTCATCGGGATAGGTGTACCCTTTTGTCAGGCTGTGGTACATGACAGAAAAAGGGATCCTTGTCTGCCTGACAAACAACATCATATCGCCCGGGTCGGAGGCAATCTCGTTGCCTCCGGCCAGGCTAAAGAGGATATGCTGAGGTTTGAAATCCTCTAGATAGTCGTGGTAGGTGGTCTTACGACCCCGCGGCAGGAATGTGTTCCACAGCTTCTTGCGGAGTCGACGGCCAGGGCCCGGATAGTACCGCCTGCGAAGGATGACCCGGGCGCCCTTGTCCTGCAGCTCACGGATTCTGGTAGGCATCTCCGGCCAGCCATAGACGGACACCAGGACCTCATGCCCTTGGGAGAGGGCTTCCAGGGCGGTGGAGGACCAAAGTTCCTCGGAGCCGCCCCAAGGCATGCCGCAGATGGACAGGAAGGCGAGCCTCATATGTCGGGTGGTCGGTAAGATACGGATGGCATCGTGGCCCTGGGCAACTCACCTACCGACAAGTTTCTTGTAGTATTCCCATAGTGGCCTCACCGGCTTTAGGATGGGATAGTAGTTAAAGAGGGAGCCTTCCACCTCGAAACTGTTGTGCGGCACAGGCTTCTGTGACATCATTTCGTCGAACTCCTCCTCGGTGAAACCCAGCTTCTTTAGCACATATTCCTTCTCTTTCTTCAACTCTTTCGGGTCGTAGAGGGGGAGTTGCAACTCGGCGAGCGCCTGCTCCCTCGTCATCTGGCCCGAGCATATAAGTGTCGAAAGGTGGGCCTTCCGCTTGTCGACATGGAACTTTACCGGAAGGATATACGCTTGATAGAACTTGGTGAAGATGGATTCGTAATGTTTTCCTCCGTAATCCTGCCAATCGAGCTCCCGAATCAGTGTCTGCTTTGCTTCTTTTTTGTCATAGGGAATCCAGTTCAGCATCTCGACTGTCTGAAGCCCCCAGCTTCTAATCCTGTCCTTCGTCTTCTTGTCGATCATGGGAAAGGACTTGATGGGGATGCTGCCGTATTTCCGGTGGATGTCGATGATGTTGATGTAGTCCGACTTCCGATGTGTCCAATGTTCGGGCAGGATTGCCTCTGTCACGACGTTGGAGCCGCTGAGCACGTACCGGATCCCCATCCTGAAAGCGAGCTTGTACATGCTCGCGAAGATGGCGTGGTCGGTGAGGGCCTCGATATCGATCACGGAGGCCTTGAAGTAGGCGCGTTGCAGGTCGCGGAATTCGTCCCAGTCGATGACGTAGGTCTCCAGGTCGAACCCCAGCTTGTGGACGATATGGTGGATATTCTGTACGGCCTGCTCGGAGTTCCAGCCGTTGTCGAAATGGATGCAAAGGGGATTCAGGCCCTCCCTTTTGGCGATATACGCGAGGTAACTGCTGTCCACGCCCCCGCTGAGCCCCATGATGCAGTCGTAGCCTCCGGGTTTCCGGGCGGCCTTTATCTCCGCAACCTTCTCTGCGACCATCCGGGCACCCGTGGCTGCGTCCGGGACGCTGGTTTTATGTAGCCACGTATAGCCATGGCAGTAGTTGCACACCCCTTGCTCATCGAAGGTGATGCGTTCGTCGCCTACCGTATCCATCACGCATCGAGTGCATATCCGATAATTCTCATCCATGTGGCAGACTCAGGAATTTCCTTCTGAAGTTATCGAAACGAGGACCCGATCTGACGAACCCGTTGTACTCATGTTGGCTTCGGTGCCTGATACATCGGGCCGGGTCAAGCCGTCGGATGACCTTAGCCGGGTTCCCCGCAATAACGCAGTAGCCTTCGGGGAACGACTTTGTGACGATGGACCCCGCACCCACGATTGTGAAATCGCCGAGTTCCACCTCTGGGAGTATCACGGCTCCCATGCCCAGCCAGCAGAAGGCCCCTATGCGGATAGGACGTCCGGGCAGGCTATGCCTTAGGTCGTGGGGGTCGTGGTTGGCGGATATGATCCCGACGTTGTTGGCAATCTGTGTGTAGTCTCCAATATAGATCGGGTTCTGTGCCTGTATATAACAGCCTTTTTCATACCCCGGGCATGTCTCGACACCGGCATAGACCCGACGGGCGCCGCGTACCACGCTGGTGTGATCCATCGGCCAGTAGGCCTCCCGGTTGATGCCTAGGAGTTTCTGGAAAAACCAGTGCCGCCAACGTACCGGGGTCTGAGTGGAACGAGTTTCCCGAATGATACGGGGCATCTTCAGGAAGTAGGCCCAGTCGCGTAAAAGGCCATACACCTTGGCAAGGGTTCTTCTGAGACTCATCCTTCCACAGGATTCTCCGCCATCCTCCACACGGAAGGCTGGTACGTGCCGAGTTCCGTGTACTTGTCGAAATAGGAGGGATGGCCGTTGATGTCACGGCTGAGCACCTCGAACTCTATGGCTCGCTCGACCTCGTCGTCTATCCGCTCCCCGATGCGCTTGATCCAGACCGTCGCATGGTAGGTGCCGGGAAGTAACTGCAGGAAGGGGACGGTGCACTCGACCACATGCTCGCCTTTCTCAAATTGCGTCCTGAAGCCCTCCCATGGGCTGACATAGCCTGCAAGGGTATTACCCTGGATATTGTTGAGACAGAAGCCTACTTCGAGATTCCTCACATCCTCCTCGAGCCGGAATCCGATCCTGAGCCGAAAGGGCTTGCCCATGAAGAGGGTGCCGGTGAAGACATGCTCCTCATCCAACAGTTGTACAGAGAGCAGTTTGGAGAAGGTGCACAGATGGTGCCGCATGCCGCTCAGGTCGACATCGCCTGTCGCCGACCGGGATGAACGGATGTACCGCTCGATGCCCTTGTGGACATCCCCGGTGAAGGCAACCGTTCCGTTTTCTAGTATGATGGCGCTGCGGCATAGACTGCTGATGGCGGCCATGTTGTGGCTCACGAAGAGGATGGTCCGTCCCTCCCCACGGCTCACCTGACCCATCTTGCCGATACATTTCTGCTGGAATTCGACGTCCCCTACGGCCAGCACTTCGTCCACGATGAGGATTTCGCTCTCGAGGTGCGCCGCTACCGCAAAGGCCAGCCGCACATACATGCCGCTGCTGTACCTTTTCACCGGCGTGTCGATATAGCGTTCGACGCCGCTAAAATCGACGATCTCGTCGAACCTCGCGGCGATTTCGCGTCGGCGCATCCCCAGGATCGCACCATTCAGGAAAATGTTCTCCCGCCCGGTCAGCTCTGGATGGAAACCCGTACCGACTTCAAGCAGCGAGGCGATGCGGCCACGGATCCGGGCCTCGCCACGAGTAGGTGAAGTCACCCTAGAAAGTATCTTCAAAAGGGTGCTCTTCCCGGCGCCGTTGCGCCCAATGACACCCACTGTGTCACCCGCTGGCACATCGAAACTGATGTCCCGGAGACTATACACGACATCGCCCGTACCCTTTCGCGTCCTGTCGTTGGTCTCTCCGACCATCAGGTATGGGTCCTCGCGGCCGATGCGCTTCAGGAACCATCGCTGCAGATCGCGACTCAACGTGCCGGTGCCTATTTCGCCGAGGCGATACAGCTTGGATAAACTGCTGACTTCGATGGCGTTCCGCACCTGCGAATATGGAATTAAACGGAGTCGATGAAATCCTTCTCCACCCTATTGAAGACGATGACCCCCAGCAGTAGGATGGCGAGGCTGGCAGACGCGGCATACAGCAGTGAGAGAGGGCTGATGTCGCCCCTCCCCAACAGACCGCTCCGGAAACCCTCGAAGACCGGCGTGAGGGGGTTTGCTGCAATGATGGACCTGGCGGATGCAGGGGCCGACCGAAGCGGATAGATCACGGGCGTGGCATACATATATAGCTGGACGGCAAAGCTGACCAGGAAGGCAAGATCTCGGTACTTGGTGGTCATCGCGCTGATCAGCATGCCGGCCCCGAGCCCGAGTACAGCCATCATCAGAACCATGACCGGGAACAAGAAGATGTATGCATTCACGACAAGGCTGTATCCTTCAAAAACGACATAATAGGAGATGGTTCCAGCCAGCAGTAGCAATTGGACGCCGAACCTGACCAGATTGCTGACTACGATGCTGAGAGGCATGATCAGCCTAGGAAAATAGACTTTTCCGAAGATGTTGGCATTGTCTCTAAAGACAGTAGAGGTCTTGGTGAGGCATTCTGAGAAATAGTTCCATGCCACGATGCCACTCATATAGAAGAGTGGCTGAGGGAGCCCATCCGTGCTCAGCCCCGCCAGGCGCCCGAACACGAACACATACATCAGGGTGGTGAGCAGCGGTTGCAGAAAGAACCAGGCGGGCCCCAGGACAGTCTGCTTGTAAAATGACACGAAGTCGCGCCGAACCAGCAGCACCAGGAGGTCGCGATAATTCCAAACATCCTTCAGATGGAGGT
>RGVM01000910.1 GCA_010027295.1 Chitinophagia bacterium | reverse complement strand
TGACAGGCTATGGGCGATCGGAGAGCCGAGTACGGCAGCTCGTCGGTGCACTGGTCCAATGGCCAACGCTCATCCGTTCGCGGCGACGTAGTCCTGGAACTCCTTCTTGTACTCCAGGAATCGGTCGTAGTTCTTGGTGAACTTGGTCTCGCCGGTTTCCGGATTCACCGTGACGAAGTAGAGCCAACGGCCCTTGGCCGGCTCTAGGGCCGCCTCGATGGCGGCCTCGCCCGGTGAGTTGATGGGCGTCGGGGGCAGGCCCTTGACCACATACGTGTTGTAGGGACTGTCGGATTTCAACTGCTCCTCGGACAGGGTGATGTCGACGACGTCCAGGCCGTAGGCGACCGTGGAGTCCATCTGCAGGAGCATGTCGGCGTCGAGACGGTTGTAGATCACCCTGGCCACCTTCGCGAAGTCCTCCGGATGCCCTTCGGCTTGCACGATGGATGCGATGATGAGCACGTCGTACGGGTCCATGCCGCGCTCCTTGGCCCGGCTCACCAGGTTCAGATCGGTGCTTGCCTGGGAGAAGCGCTGCACCAGAGTCTGGAGTACCTGCCGCGCGGTCTCATCTCCCGCGAGGTCGTACGAGGCAGGAAAGAGGAATCCCTCGGGTCGGTTATCGGCCCATTCGGGCAGGCCCAGATCACCGGGCTTGGCGAGGGCTTCGTCGAACGAGCCGGTGGGCAGGCCAGTGGCCTCGGCGGCCAACGAAACGGTCTGGCCGATGCGCAGACCCTCCGGCAGGACCAGTCGACTCTCGGCACGTGACTTGGGGTCGAGCATGAGGATGAGCGCGTCCTGGCCGCTCATGCCACGCCTGAGGGTGTAAATGCCCGGCCCGATGGATGCCCCCCTGTCATCGACGAGGGCGGCAGAGACGAAGGCATCCACCGATGCGACCACCCCGGCCTCCTTCAGGGTGCGCCCGATCTGCGTGATGGTGTCCCCACGGGCCACGGTGATGGTCACCTCACCGGTGCCCGTGCCGGCGAAGTCCTGTGCTGGCGCCGGGCT
>RGVM01000909.1 GCA_010027295.1 Chitinophagia bacterium | reverse complement strand
TATTGCATGACCACTTCGTTGGGCTCAGCTGGCCGCTCGTCACGGAAGACAATTTTGACGCCGGAATTGAGAAAGGCGAGTTCCCGCAAGCGATGTTCAAGCGTCATGCGATTGAACTCCGTCATCGAAAACGTCTCGCTCGAGGGAAGGAACCTGACAATGGTGCCCGTCGCCGGGCGCCCGTCCCTCCGAAGGGGAGCGTCGCCAACGACGGCGAGCGGCGCTTCCGCCACACCCATTCTGAACCGCATTTGATGCTTTCGCCCGGCGCGGAATATCGTCAGATCAAGTGTCTCCGACAGGGCGTTGACGACAGAGACGCCGACACCGTGCAGACCGCCCGACACCTTGTAGGACCCCCCCTCATCCTGATTCTGAAACTTCCCACCGGCGTGAAGCTGGGTCATGACGACTTCAGCCGCCGATACGCCCTCCTCGGGATGAATATCGACGGGGATACCCCTCCCATTGTCCCCAACTTCGGCTGAACCATCGGGATAAAGGGTGACAGTTACGAGGTCGGCATGCCCGGCAAGAGCCTCATCGATGGCGTTATCGACGACCTCATACACCATGTGATGAAGTCCCGATCCGTCATCTGTGTCCCCTATGTACATACCGGGGCGCTTCCGGACGGCGTCGAGACCCCTCAGAACCTTGATGGATCCGGCGTCATAACCCTGGGCCGTCGACACGGTAGGTCCCGGCTCGCCCTGTTCATTCACCGTCGTCATCTTTCACGCCCTCCACCGAACGTCCGCTCAAGAATGGGCGTCCATTCGCTGATCAGCCATCCGAAATTCGGATCCGGCCCATCTACGCACCCGGTCATCCGACCCCGACAAACACTATCGACCCGCTGTGCGCGGCCTGAGTCAAACCTCACGAACCTTGCCTTCGGCCACCAGGAACTGCTGCGCGCGAGATCCGAAAGCCTCAAAAAGATTCTGATCTGTCCCCGTGAGCCAAGCCTGACCGCCCAGCGCCGCGAGTTCATCGTAAAGCGCCGCCCGGCGGTGC
>RGVM01000908.1 GCA_010027295.1 Chitinophagia bacterium | reverse complement strand
CCCACGGATCCGGACCCACCGGCGGCAGGCTCCGCGACTTGCGACGGCTGTAGAAGATGTTGAACACGAACAGCGCCACGCTCGAGGCCAACAGGAAGGCGCCGATGGTGGCGATCTTGTTCCACAACTCGAAGCCGTAGCCCGCGTCGTAGGTGTAGATCCTCCGGCTCATGCCCTGCAGCCCGAGGACGTGCATGGGTGCGAACGTGAGGTTGAAGCCCAGCAGCATCAACCAGAAGTTCACCTTCCCGATGTTGTCGTCGAGCATGTACCCGAAGGCCTTCGGCCAGTAGAAGTACATGGCCCCCACGAAGCCGAAGAACGCTCCACCGAACAGCACGTAGTGGAAGTGGGCGACGATGAAGTAGGTGTCGGTCTGCTGGGTGTCCATCGGCGCCACCGAGTGCATGACGCCCGAGAGTCCACCGATGGTGAACATGGTGATGAGACCGATCGAGAACAGCATCGGACTGGTGAACCGCAACTTGCCGCCCCACATGGTGGCCAGCCAGTTGAGGATCTTCACGCCGGTGGGTACGGCGATGAACATCGTCGCCAGCGAGAAGGCCGTCACCGAGATCGGGCCGATACCGGACACGAACATGTGGTGGG
The DNA here is from genome assembly GCA_010027295.1 of Chitinophagia bacterium. Classification (GTDB taxonomy): domain Bacteria; phylum Bacteroidota; class Bacteroidia; order Chitinophagales; family Chitinophagaceae; genus Pollutibacter. The sequence goes on along the minus strand of RGVM01000908.1, from coordinate 408 downwards.
CCCACACGCCCCAGCCCATGAAACCGATGGCGATGCCCGAGAAGACGATGAACGGGTAGCCGAAGATCGGCTTGCGCGAGAACACCGGGAGGATGTCCGACACCAGACCGAATGCCGGGAGGATCATCAGGTACACCTCGGGGTGACCGAAGATCCAGAACAGGTGCTCCCACAGCAGCGGACTGGCGCCCTTGGCCACGTTGAAGAAGTTGGCGTGGAACAACCGGTCGAGCATGAGCAGGACCTGGGCCGAGGTGAGGACCGGGATGGCGAACAGCAACAGGAACATCGAGACGAGCGCCATCCACGTGAAGATCGGCATCCTCATCAACGTCATACCGGGAGCGCGCATGTTGAGCACGGTGACGATGAGGTTGACCGCACCGGTCAACGAGGCGATGCCGGTGA
>RGVM01000907.1 GCA_010027295.1 Chitinophagia bacterium | reverse complement strand
GACGTGGCTATTCACCGAGAACGAATCGAATGCCGAACGATTGTGGGGCTGCGAGAATACCACGCCCTATGTGAAGGATGCTTTTCATCGCTATGTGGTGAACGGCGACACGGAGGCAGTGAATCCCGCCCAGGAAGGGACGAAGTGTGCGCCGCTCTATCGACTCGAGATTCCCGCCGGCGAAGAGCGGATCGTCGAACTACGTCTGCGTGAGGAATCGACCGCCGGGCACGGTGCCTGGGTCGACTTCGACAAAGTCTTTGGCCAGCGAAAGGCCGAGTTCGATGCCTTCTACGATTCTCGCCTGCCAGTCAGTCTCTCCGCCGATCAACGCCGCGTTGTGCTACAAGCCTACGCTGGACTCCTCTGGTCGAAGCAATACTACGAGTACATTGTGAAGACTTGGATGGAAGGCGACCCGGGTCATCCCAAGCCGCCGCCAGGGCACGCCAAGTCGCGCAACTCCGACTGGCAGCACCTCTACAATGGCGACGTCATCTCCATGCCGGACAAATGGGAGTACCCTTGGTATGCCGCATGGGATCTCGCCTTCCACATGATCCCGTTCTCGCGGTTGGATCGCGACTTCGCCAAGGGCCAGCTCCAGCTCCTCCTGCGCGAGTGGTACATGCACCCCAACGGTCAGATTCCCGCGTACGAGTGGAATTTCGGCGACGTCAATCCGCCCGTGCACGCATGGGCCTGCTGGCGCGCATACAAGATCAGCGCCCCGGCCGGTAAACGCGACACCCTCTTCCTCGAGCGCACCTTTCAGAAGATGCTGCTAAACTTCACCTGGTGGGTGAACCGCAAGGATCCGAGCGGCAAGAATATCTTCGGCGGCGGCTTCCTCGGCTTGGATAACATCGGGCTCTTCGATCGCTCCTCGCAGCTTCCCAGCGGTCGCACCCTGCAGCAGGCCGATGGCACCGCCTGGATGGCCTTCTACTGCGCGACCATGCTCGCCATGGCTCTGGAGATGGCCCGCAGCCGGCCTGCCTATGAAGACATCGCCAGCAA
>RGVM01000906.1 GCA_010027295.1 Chitinophagia bacterium | reverse complement strand
CTACGTCCTCGACGGAGACAATGTTCGCACCGGTCTCAATAAGGACCTCGGCTTCACGCCGCAGGACCGTGCCGAGAACGTTCGGCGCGTGGCCGAGGTGGCCAAACTCATGCGTGATGCGGGACTGGTCGTCTTCGTCGCCCTCGTTTCCCCATATGCGGCGGACCGCAGGGCCGCAAAATCGCTCTTCGATGGCACGGAGTTCCTTGAGGTGTACGTGGACACTCCGGTGGAGGTGTGCGCGGAGCGCGACCCAAAGGGCCTGTACGCCAAGGCTGCTGCCGGGAACCTGCCGAACATGACCGGTCGAGGGCAGGCCTATGAGATTCCTGAAGAGCCCGACCTGGTGTTGTCCGGAACCGATGATCTCGATGCGGTCGTAGACCGACTCATCGCGACGGTGCTGGCCGAGTAGGAACTGACGATGTCCGGACCGAATACCGCATTCGACCCCAAGCAGGTCTCGAGCCTGAGCGCTGATTCAGTTCACGCCATGCTCGAAGAAGCTGTGCAGGCAATCTCGAACGCCTCCAGCCTGGGGGAGTTGAAGTCCGTGCGCACCGCGTACGACGGTGACCGGTCACCGCTGGCCCTGGCCAACCGCGAGATCGGCGCATTGCCACCTGCTGCGAAGGCAGAGGCCGGCAAGCGCGTCGGTGCGGCCCGGCAGCAGGTTCGTGCGGCCTTGGCTGACCGTGAGACCCAGTTGCAGGAGCATCGGGATGCTGAGGTCCTCCTCGCCGAGTCCGTCGACGTGACCATGCCAGTGGACCGCAGGCTGGTCGGTGCCAGGCACCCGCTCACCACGTTGATGGAAAGGATCTGCGACGTCTTCCTGGCTATGGGCTACGACATCGCGGAAGGCCCTGAGGTCCCGCAGGGCCTTTTGCATCATGCCCTCGGCGCGGCGCGTCTCCTCCTCCGCCTTTCGCATGGCGTCGGTTCTGGCCCGCTCTGAGATTTTGTTCACCAGGGTCTCGGCGATGCGCACGCAGGCCTCGGCCAGAGCCTTGGCGTCTT
>RGVM01000905.1 GCA_010027295.1 Chitinophagia bacterium | reverse complement strand
ACGGGACGGCGTTCTCGATTGCCCGCCGCCTGGCCGGGCTCCTCACGGTGCCAGGCTTCCTGACCACCTTCGGGCCAGTGGGGATGCGCTCACGCTTCCTGATGACCATTGCCCTTCGGGTGATGGGCAACCTGGTGACCCCCGAGGACGCTGATGCCACGGCACGGCTGTGGCGGGTTGCCGGTAGGACGAGCATCCGCTTCGACGATCGACCGCCATACAGTTGAGGAAAGATCGAGCGCCGTCCATTTGATTGAGCACGCCTCAGATCTACGCCGAAGGGGCTTGGTCACAGACTCCAGTCTTCGGTGAGCAGGTCCTCCTGCATCGACATGCGCAGGGGATCCATGCGCAGCACGGCCGGGGGCCCGTCCAACAATGGGGGCATCGCCTGCATCATCACGGCGAAGCCGGACGCGGACTGGTGCTCCACCTGAGCCTGTTCGTTCTTGAACACCTCGAACAGCCAGACGGTGTTCTCGCCCTCCGGGTCTAGGGAGACGATGAACACCTCGGTTCCGGGTTCCTCAGCAAGGCCGTCGGCATAGGTATTCAGGACTTCCAGAAGGGCAGGACGAAGACCCGGCTTGCAGTTCAGTCGGACCAGGAGTGAGCGTCGACCGGGCAGAAGCACCTGCCGTGGCTCACTCTGGGTCTGCTCATTCATCGGATCTGCCTCTTCGCGTATGGGGCATGTGAGTTCCGCGCACCGGGCCGCTGACTAGTGGGCGATGCCGTCCTTGGCGAGGATCTCGTCCTCGTGTGCCAAGTACCACGCGTACGTACTCGCCAGCCCGTCGCGCAGGGTGATGCTCGGCTGCCAGCCCAGGGCGTTGATGCGAGCGGTGTCCAGCAGTTTGCGGGGCATGCCATCGGGCTTTGAGGTGTCCCACTCGATCATGCCCTGGAAGCCAACGACATCGGCCACCGTCTCGGCGAGTTCCCGAATGGGTAGGTCCTCCCCCCAGCCCACATTGATGGTCTCGGACGAGTCATAGGTCTGCAGCAGCATGAGGGAGG
>RGVM01000904.1 GCA_010027295.1 Chitinophagia bacterium | reverse complement strand
TGGTCGACCGTGCTTTATACCGGTTTCACCATGTTCGAAGTGCCAAGAAGCGCCTGGATGACCGAGGCGACACGAGACTACATGGAACGATCTCGAATTGGCACCATGGTCGGCTGGTTCAATATTTGCGGCAGCCTGGTCGTCTATCTCCTGCCGATCGGCATGTCGTTTTTTACAGGATCCTCCGCTATCGGCCCCGACACGATGAAGGGGATCGTGTTCCTGTACCTGATCATCATGCCCCTTGGGATGATCAGCGCCGTAATGATTGTCCCCAAGGGCGTCGTAGTCGCGCGACAGAAAGTCGACATCCGGGGGATCTGGAGAACGATAACATCCTGCAAGCCCCTGATGCGTTTTTACATCATCACCATTCTCTGGGGACTGGGCCAGGGATCCTTCATTGGCGTCTCGTTCCTGTTTCAAACCGAATACATGGGGTTCAAGGAAGAAATCCCTTACATCATGATCACCTTCTTCGCATCGGGCGTCATGTTCATGCCCATATGGTCGAAGATTCTGATCACTGCGGATCGTCACCGCGTCTGGGGATCCTTCGTTCTCCTTTCAACCGCCATGGGCTTCATAACCCTTCTTCTGCCTCGCGGACCGGAAGCCTTTATCCCGGTCGTTCTCCTCGCAGTCGTGAGAGGCTTCTTCGGAACACCGCAGAATTTCCTGCCGGGAGCAGTTCTGTCCGATGTCATCGACTACGACACCATGAAGACAGGATCGAGCAAGGCTGGAAACCTGTTCGCGGTGCAGATGCTCCTGATCAAGATCTCCATGGCGCTCAGCGGCGCCCTCGCCTTCTTCATTCTGGACATCTCAGGGTTCCGTATCGGCCAACCCGCCACGCCCATGGGAGATCTTGGGCTCATCGCCGCCTATCTGGGCTTTCCTTTCCTTATGCATCTGACGATGGCCGCCTTGTGCTGGAACTTCCCCATCAATCGAAAGCGCCATCGGATCATTCAAAAGAGCCTCGAACGACGAGCTCTTCGAGCGAAACGAGATGAG
>RGVM01000903.1 GCA_010027295.1 Chitinophagia bacterium | reverse complement strand
CACCGACACGATCCCGGGCCTGGATCCGCAGTTGCCGGTGCTGGAGGATCCCAGCTCCTACGGCTACTACCGCCCTGAGGGGGATGGTCTGATGATCGGGCTGTTCGAGCCGATCTGCGCCCCCTGGCAGGTGGACGGGATCCCGGCGGATGCGTCCTTCACCACCTTGCCCGCGGACTGGGATCGCATGGGCCCATACCTGGAGAAGGCGATGTCGCGGGTCCCGGTCAGCATGGACGTCGGGGTGCGCAACTTCTTCTGCGGTCCGGAGTCCTTCACACCTGACCTGGCTCCGGTGTTCGGGGAGTCACCGGAGGTGGACGGGTACTTCGTCGCGGCCGGACTGATGTATAAGAGACAGCCTCGCGCACTGGGTCCTCACGGGCCGCCCGGACATGGACGTCACGGGCATCCACGTCGACAGGCTCCATCGCTACCAAGCGAACGCGGAATACCGGCGCACGCGAACCGTGGAATCCCTCGGGATGGTCTACCAGACGCACTTCCCGGGCCGGTCCATGCAGACGGCGCGGGGCGTCAAGCGATCTCCCCTGCACGATCGCCTGGCCGAGAACGGTGCCTACTTCCGGGATGTCTCAGGCTGGGAGGGGGCCGACTGGTTCGCACCCGCGGGGGCGCAGGTCAAGGAGGAGCTCAGTTGGGGTCGCCAGCCCTGGTTCCACCTGTGGGAGCAGGAGCATCATGCGGTGCGCGAGGGGGTCGGTCTGATGGACATGGCCTTCATGGCCAAGTTCCTCGTCCAGGGCCCTGATGCGGGACGGACTCTGGAGCGGATCTCGGCAAATCGAGTGGACGGTCCCGCAGGGATGATCACCTATACCCAGTGGCTCAATGAGGCGGGGCTACTCGAAGCGGACCTGACCGTCACCAAACTCGCGGACGATCAGTTCATGGTGGTGGCCTCCGATACCGCGCACCGTCACGTCCATACCTGGGTACGTCGTCATATCGGGGACGATCGCACCACCATCACCGATGTGACCTCTGCCTATGCGCAGG
>RGVM01000902.1 GCA_010027295.1 Chitinophagia bacterium | reverse complement strand
CGATGGATGACAAATCGCGTGTCGGGCTGTGACGGAACGGCGACGGTAGTGCTGGTATGCCTCACCATTTCGCCATCTGCCGCACCGCATCTCAATGTTTAGACAGATGTCCATATTTGGGCACCTTTTCAGCAGCGCAGGACGCTCGTTGGTCTTCGCATCAAGCCGACTTAGCGATATGTCTGTTCTGTCACATCCCACCCGAACGTCAGGCAAAGTCGAGTTGTGCGATCATGGTCGGTCTCGACATATGCCATTATCTGGGAGTAAGTCAGAAGTTCTCATGTCAAGAGCCCCTGCCACTGAGTGCATGCATGCACGCGTATGCTATGCTCGAAGGCGGCCGAACCTCGACGGGTCGCTCACTGGCCGGGAGAGGCGTAGGCCGTTACGACAGGCGTACCCGGTACCAGTATGGCTGTGGGCGGTAGTACCGGATTTGTATTGCACGGGGAGGTGGTTCAAACTCGAGTGCGAACTCAGATTTGCGAGTGTGCGAAGCTCGGATGAGTTGGTAGTACGAGTCTCTCCCCCGGACCCCGAGAGCTGTCTGCTGGAGCTTCCCCAGGGTCTCCTCATGGTGCGACGCCAAAGGTCGAGATTCGAGTTCCATGTGCACCGTTGGGTTGCGTGTATGCATGGTGTGTGGCACATGCTCGTCATTCACGGGCAAGCCTCCGAAACGGTCCCCGGTCCTTGAAGGAGGATCCTCTACAGTTTGCGTTCTCCTCCACGTTTCGAGATGAGAGTTGCGCAGCCCCATCTCAGCTTCTCGACCGTCGAAAATCGGGTCACATACACCCCCGCCAACATGCATCCAAGCATCGGTATGACCGGAAACCCAAGGTAAGCAAACCGCCTGCGCCGTCGCACCACCGCTCACCGACACTCTCGCAGGCTGTGCGCCGCCACGGGCACGGCCCCATCACCGTTTCTCGACAGTCGAAAATCGGTCCCATCACCATCCCCGCCAACATGCGTGCAAGCATCGGTATGACCGGAAACCCAAGGTAAGCAAACCGCC
>RGVM01000901.1 GCA_010027295.1 Chitinophagia bacterium | reverse complement strand
TGGGGGGACCCTCCAAGGGTCCTGCCAACAAGAGCTGTCGGGAAACGTCTCCCAGTTTTGAGAACTCCCCCCGGTTCTCAAAACCACGGTATGTCCTGAGAACCGGGGGGAGTTCTGAGGACATACCCGCATCTCAGCCTCCGAGGACGGGGGAGCGGCCGGATGGCCACTTTGGGCTTATCCCGGGTTTGGGGTACCTTTGCAGCAGCGGCAAGCAACCCCCGAATCAGGGTCCATTGCCGGCACATTCCCCAATTCCCCAACCATGTCGAAGGAATTCAAACGGATGCTGGTCACGGCCGCGCTACCCTATGCGAACGGTCCGCTGCACATCGGCCACCTGGCCGGCTGCTACCTGCCGGCCGATATCTACGTCCGCTACCAGCGGGCACGCGGACGCGACATCCGCTTCGTCTGCGGCAGCGACGAACATGGCGTTCCCATCACCATCCGCGCCATGAGGGAGGGCGTGTCGCCACAGGAAGTGGTCGACAAGTACCACGCCATCATTCGCGACAGCTTCGCCGGGATGGGCATCTCCTTCGACATCTATTCCCGTACCTCGAACCCCGTCCACCACGAGACCTCCGCCGGCATCTTCAAACGGATATACGACCTGGGCCTCTTCGAGGAGAAGGAATCCGAGCAGTACTTCGACGAGAAGGCGGGCGTATTCCTGGCCGACCGCTACATCACCGGCACCTGCCCCGTCTGCCACAAGCCCGGCGCCTACGGCGACCAATGCGAGAAATGTGGCAGCTCCCTCTCGCCGGACCAGCTCATAGACCCCAGGTCCACCCTCAGCGACGCGGTACCCGTCAAACGGAGCACCCGCCATTGGTACTTTCCCCTGCAGGACTACGAACCCTGGCTGAAACAGTGGATCCTGGAAGGACACAAGGACTGGAAGAACAACGTCTACGGCCAATGCAAGAGCTGGCTCGACAGCGGCCTCCAGAGCCGCGCCATGACGCGCGACAGCCACTGGGGCGTCAAAGTGCCGCTGCCCGACACCGAGGGCAAGGTCCTCTA
>RGVM01000091.1 GCA_010027295.1 Chitinophagia bacterium | reverse complement strand
CTGCCTTCCTCGCCGTAACGGGCGATGGCCGTTTCTCCCTTCAGCAAATCGATGCGGGCGATGCGGTCCGGTGCGAGGATGGCGTCGAGCTTTGTCTTCGACATCCGTCCGACATGATTGCCGTCGATTATTACCAGCGGATGATCGGCTTTGCGGGGTTCTTTCGACGGGGGGACGGACGGTACGTCGACCACACCAAGAGCATCCATCGGAAGCGGGAGTCCCGGGATGATCCTGGTCAGGATCCCCGAGCTGTCTTCCGTCGGTTTGGTGCGGATGATAACCACATCCCGCGCCACCGGCCCCGCGTAATCCGGCATCGAGTCTAGTCGTCGGATGACGTCCATGGTCACGATCCGGTCAGGAGGGATCAGCCTATCGAGTTCTGCGGGGGATAAATCGCCGATGGCATTCCCATTGACGAGGATGAGGCGCTTCGGCGCATTTTTCCCGGGCATGGTGTCGGAAGATGGCTTTGACTTTTCGGGTAGAGGCTCGCCCACGACAGCCTTCCGGAACTCGAGGACGCCGTTCTTCCCCTCCGGACCGTAGCGGGCAAGGGCTTCGGGATCGTTCTTGGGATAGTAGAAGGCAGTGTCAGCCTGAAGTGTCTTTCCCTCAATATCCCGGATGTCCAGTTTCTGACCGTTGACGATGAGCAGTACGCGCTCCATGTCCTCTGTCCGTCCGTCGACCCGGAAGGTCACACCGCCGGGTCATGGCCTGTGTACGCTGCCATGTCCGGTATCCGGCGATCCCTTCGAGGAAGCTGCGGGCCAGGGCGTCGAGGTTCGCCGCCTCGGAGAGGAAGGCGCGGTCCTTCGGGTTCGTGAGGTAGCCGCATTCGACGATGGCTGCGGGGTAGTCGATCTCGGGCGCGTCGAGGACCCAGATGCCCTGTGAACGGGTGCGGAGGGTGTCGAGTGTGGGATAGACGCCCGACAGGTTCGAATGGAGCAGGCTCCCGAGTTGGCGAGAGGCCGGCAGGATCCGTTGGTTGCGGGTGCCGAGGAATACCTCGATGCCCGACCGGGGACCTTCCTTGGGTCCGGCGCCGTTGATGTGGATGGAGACGAAGGCGTCGGGCTTGAGTGCAAGCGATCGTTCAACTTTCTGCTTCAGGGATTGGAACTCGTCCTTCTCCCGGAGGAGGATGATCCGGAGCGATGGGTCCGGGTTCAGGTCGCGGATCCGACGGGCGATGGCCAGTGTCAGGTCCTTTTCGGTCATGCGACCGTCCAGGACCTGCACGCCGGCGTCCTGGCCACCGTGGCCGGCGTCGATGACGACGGTGAAGGCGGGTGCGTCCGGACTTAGGGGAAGGGTCGTCGGGCCTGCCACCGGGCGCAGGGTGAAGGCGGCCGCCACCAGCGCCAGTAGCGGTAGCGCCAGGAGCCGGGTGATGTAGGAGGTTCTGTTATTGGGGGTCTTGAGGATCATCTTCAATCTTCTTTTGAGGGGTGAATGGAAGAACGGGTGGGTCAGCAGATGTGACCGTCCCGGGAAGGAGGCCTCCAGCAACATTGCCGCGAGGGCGGCGCCGTCGGGACCGTCGACCGACCGCCTGTCGGCGATGAACTCGTGGATCATCGCCATCTCGCGGCGGATCAGCCAGAGGAAGGGGTTACTCCAGCAGGGCACGAGCGCCGCGCCGAGGAGGAGCTTGTCATAGGTGTGGCGTTCGCGGACATGGGCGAGCTCATGTCTCAGCATCCGCTGTCCGGCCTCGCTGGAGAGCGGGACATCGGCATGCCAGAACACATACCGCAGGAAGGAGAACGGCGTCCCGCGCTCCCTCGTGACCACGAGGCGGCAGCCTTCCAGCTCCACCTGCGGGTGCCTCCGAAGGATCCGTCGGATGCGCCACAGCGCGTGGAGGAGGACGAATAGCACCCCGAGGCCGACGGCGGCATACCCCAGCATCAGCCACTGGCCCGTCGACAGCTGCAGGGCTTCCGACCGGCCCAGGGCCTCCACATAGGCGTCGCCCGTCGCCACCACCTCGAGGACGCGCACGGCCGGCGCCTCGGCGGCGGCGGCCTCCTGCCGCACGGGGATCCGGATGGCGGGCAGCAGCAGGGAGAGCCCCACCGTCGCCAGGAGGTAGTAGCGGTTCCAGTGGTGGTAGACCTCGTTTCGCAGGGCCAGCAGGTAGTAGCCGTACAGGATGCCCGAACAGACCGTCACCTGCAACAGGTAGTAGGCGAGGTCGATCATCGCTCCCGCTTTTTGAGTTCCGCCAGGAGCATCTCGAGGTCCTCGATGCTCAGGTTGTTCTCCCGGACCATGAAGGAGACGGCATTGCTGAAGGAACCTTCGAAGTATCCCTTCACCAGCTGCCGCATGGTCGATTCGGAATAGGCCTCCTTCGACACCAGGGGATGGTACCGGTGCATCCGGCCGAACACCCGAATCCCCAGAAACTCCTTGTCGACCAGGATCTTGAGGATGGTGGCCACCGTGTTGGGGTGCGGCTTCGGCTCCGGCAACGTGTCCATGATGTCTCGCAGGAAGGCTTCTCCGAGCGTCCAGATCGCCTGCATGATCTGCTCCTCGGCCTTCGTCAGTGTCTTGTGCGGGGGCATGTCCGGGGTTTTATCGGACGAAAGTAAACTAAGTTTTTAGTTTTACAACTATTTTTTTAGTTGAAGGATTCGAAACCTTCTCATCCATTCACCAGCAGGTACAGCACCCTCAGGGCGTGGCCTTTGCTCTTCGGGTTCTTCTCCGGTGCGATGCGCACCCTCAACTCGTGTTTCCCTTCGGGCAGTTCGTCTTCCAGCAGGATGTACCATGGGAGATGCAGCATATGGCTCCACTTGGTGAAGAGGTCACGGCGCCCTTTCCATTTCCCGTCGATGTCGTATTCGATGATGCCGGCGTCGGGACCTGCGTCGAGGCAGAGTCCCACGGCACGGCCGTGAAAACGGAGGGTGAAGGATGCGCCTGCACTGTCCGCTGCCAGTGCGGGGATGCCTACATACTGCTTGCGTGTCGGGTATCCGTCGGTCGGCTGCCAGGGGTCGAGCATCCGGAATCCCTGCAGGTCGTGCGCTTCCGCAATCGGCAGATAGCGGCCACCATCATAGGAGAATGGGTCGAGCGGGCGTGGCAGGCGTTTCCGGGGGCTGCGGCCCTTCCCGCCGACGGCCTCGCCGAAGGCCTTGTCGAGGAAGGCTCGGATCGAGCGGGCATAGACTTCGTGACCGAAGGGGGAGGGGTGCAGGTCCTTGAAGTCGTCCTTCCAGTTGAATTCACCGGCGCGGATGCGTTCGGTCACTTCCCTGGCGAGGTCGATCGAGTTGACGCGGTAGTGTTCTGCCACGGCCTCATGTTTTCGGATGACTTCGGGGGTGCGGCCCTGGTTGTAGTCAGCCATCTTGTCAGGGTCGACGAAGTGGAGCATGAGGATGTACATGGATGGGTTCGAGGCCAGTGCCTGTCGGATGATGCCTTCCATCCCGCGCACCTGGTACTTGCCGGTGAAGCCGTTGGTGGGGTCGTTGACGGCGGCCTCCTCGAAGAACAGGTCGATGCGGCCATGGGCCAGCACGTCCTTCGACAGGCGAAAGGCACCGGGCGTGCTCCCGGTCGAGCTGATGCCGGCGTTGATGAATTCGAACTTGGTGTCTGGATACCGTTGCCGCAGGTAGTCACATATCTTCTCCCGCCAGGCGCCGTGTTCGGTGATGGAGCCGCCCATGAAGGCGACCCTGCCGGTCTTCTGTTCTGTGAAAACTCGGTGGCATTTGGCCAGTCCGCTTCGGGGGTGGTGGTACGCGGAGGGGTCGAGGGACTGTGCCCGCATACAGGCGGGCAGCAGCAGGAGGAGAAGGAATTGTCGCATGGGGCTCGGTTGTCGATGGCTTTCTACAAGATATGCCATTCCCGGTCAGCGTCTTGCCCGACAATGGCGGAGCCACCCTTGGAGGGTCCCCTTGTCTGCCGTTGGCGGAGAACCCAATTTGGTCGGTTTGCTCCGAGTCAGTTCTCAGAACTCCCCCCGGTTCTGAGGACATGTGGAGGTTTTGAGAACCGGTAGGGGTTCTCAGAACCCGGGACAGTTCTCAGAACTCCCCCCGTTCTGAGGACATGTGGGGGTTTTGAGAACCGGTAGGGGTTCTCAGAACCCGGGACAGTTCTCAGAACTCCCCCCGGTTCTGAGGATATATGGGGGTTTTGAGAACCGGTAGGGGTTCTCGACATAGCCGAAGAGGCCAGGGCTCGCGGATGCAGGGGTTTTTCTGCGGATCTAGCCTCGCGATGATGGCAGGGGATGGGCATCGATGGGTTGGCTCCATCCTAAGTCGTTGGAAGCCATTAGGATGGCCCTTTTCTGGGGCTGATCTTCCGTCAGGGTGCTCGTTAAAAGAAGAAGCCGGAAGAGGTCAGTTGTTGGAGACAAGACTGAGTGTCAGCGCGAAGCTGCCGGGCTCGAAGTATCCGGTGGCTGAGCTTGCATTCGGGGGTTGCCAGACTTCGTGCCTGACTTCGCGGTAGACGAGGCCGATGCCCTTGGCATAGACCTCCCGGGCCACATCGATCGATGAGAACCGGCTCCTGTCGGCAGGATTGCCGACCCTGTCCTCCTGCTGGCGCACCGTGAGGGTCTCAGGGAAGCTTCTATCGCCTAGGCGCCAGGCTTTGCCGGCCTCCAGATAGGTGAATTTCCAGCCATCCAGGTACTGCCTGGCCGGATCGGTGATGGTATTGACGAATCGGTTGCCCTCCCATGTGTAGCCTTCCCTGACGGGATTGACGAGTCGGATGGTGCGCAGGTTGTCCTCCACCCATTCGAGGGTGTTGCCGGCGAGTATGGCAAGGAACTGTTCACGGTCCGTCCATTTTGTGGTGTCCACAGGATTGCGAAATGCTCGAACGATACGCCATAAGGGTCGTCCTTGCAGATCGCGGTCTTCGCCAACCACCCGGTCGCACACAACATGCGACCGCACAAGGGTCGCCGTCCCTTGGGCGGGGTATAGGGTGGAGTCGAGACGATAGGTCAGGGACCGGCCCGTCTGCAATGGCATGTAGTCGCCGATCGTGCCTGCCAGGGCCAGCTCTGCCTTGCCCGAGCAGGCCGAGAGCAGAGATATGACAAGCAGGATGATTATATAGGGCAGATATGCGCTTCGCAGCTGATAGGGGATGGGGATACCCGGCCGCAGGTTTTTCAGTGTCAGGAGGGGTGGCCTGTTGCCCATGCTGGGATGGATTGAATTGGATGCTAAGGGTTTAACGCATCCTGCATTCCATTATTGCATGGCGTCAGTCGAAGACCGGAAGTCCGGACCTGTAGCGGTGGATGGTTCCACCTCCGAGCACGTCGTCGCCCTCGTAGAAAACGGCCGACTGTCCAGGTGCTACGCCCTTGGCATGTTGCAGGAAACGGACGCGCACGTTGCCGGCCTCGTCGTAGCCGAGGGTTCCGGCCGTGCCTGCGTCTCGGTACCGGATTTTGACGGTGGCTTCAAGACCTTCGGGCAGTCGGTCGTATTTGATATGGTTGACCTTCCCGACAAGCATCTCGCTGCGTTCGAGGTCCTCCTCGTCGCCCAGTACGACGGTGTTTGTCTCAGGGATGATCTCGGTCACGTAGGTGGGCTTCCCGAGGGTGATGTCCAGTCCCTTCCGCTGTCCGACGGTATAAAAGGGATATCCCCTGTGTTGCCCGAGGATTCGTCCCGACTTGTCGACGAAGGGACCGCCGGCGACCTTCTCCTCCAGTCCTTCCACGCGTCGGCGAAGAAAGCCCCGGTAGTCGTTGTCGGGTACGAAGCAGATCTCGTAGCTCTCGCTCTTCTTCGCCAGTTCTGGGTAGCCGAACTCCTCGGCCATTCGCCGAATCTCGGTCTTTCGATATCCGCCCAGGGGCAGTAGCGTGCGGGAGAGCAGGTCCTGCTGAAGGCCCCAGAGGACATAGCTCTGGTCCTTGGTCTCGTCGACGGCCCGGGATACGATATAGCGCCCGCCATCGGGGCGCACTTTGGCATAGTGGCCTGTGGCGATGAAGTCGCAACCCATGGCGTCGGCCCGCTTGAGCAGGGCCCTCCATTTGATGTGGGTGTTGCACATCACGCAGGGGTTGGGTGTGCGACCGGCCACGTACTCGTCGACGAAGTCGCGGATGACGAAATCGCCGAACTCCTCTCGGATATCCAGGATGAAATGGGGAAAGCCATGGTGTACGGCGGCGGCGCGCGCGTCGTTGAAGGCGTCCAGGTTGCAGCATCCTGTCTCCTTCTTGCCGCCGCCTGAATGGGCGTAGTCCCAGGTCTTCATGGTGATGCCCACCACCTCATATCCCTGCTGGTGCAGCATGAGGGCGGTGACGGTACTGTCGATACCGCCGCTCATGGCGACCATCACTTTCCCCTGCCGGCTCATTCGAGTACAAAGGTACGGCGCACAGGACATGGGCGGATGGGCTTTTCACCCGCAGGAAAGTGAAAAAAATGGTCATAAAAAGAGGTTTTACCCTTGGAGGCGCCTCCCCGTTATTGCGAACTTGCATCCAAGTAAAAACAAGCACATGGTAAAGCTTCAAATCATCGGCAACCTGGGGAAGGACTGCACCACGAACATGGTGGGTGGGAGGAACGTGATCAATTTCAGCGTCGCCCATACGGAGAAGTACAAGGACAGCACAGGTATGCAGAAGGAGAGGACACTTTGGGTCGAGTGCGCCTACTGGACGGACAAGACCGGTATCGTACCGTATCTAAGAAAGGGACAGACGGTGTACGCGGAAGGTACCCCCGAAGTACGATCCTACACTCGGAACGACGGTTCAGCCGGGGCCTCCCTGACGATGCGGGTGCTCAATGTTCAACTGATTGGAAGCGCGTCCCGCGGTGAGGGTGGTGAGTCGAACGGCATTCCCGACCGATTCCCTGCAGCCGCCTCCGAAGCACCCATGACGGCCCCTGCCGGCGGCGGTGCCGATGACGATCTTCCTTTCTGATAGCCTGAATGGCCTGCCGGCTTCTTCAGGGGCATTCTTTAGAGGTCCTTTTCGAAGGCCTCGAGAATGGGCTCTATGTCATCCCGTGACAGGGGCCTACGTTGGTCGTCCATATTGATGACCATCAGATAGCCTTTCGAAGGACCTGCTGCCTTGAGGAAGGTTTCGGCCAGTCGCAACTGCTCACTCTGACGAAGAGAGCCTGTCTGCGTGTCCCATTCCTCGGGGGCGCAGAGGCATCCCAGCGTGGGTGAGATGGGATGGTAGGGTTGTCCTCTAAAGTATTGAGGGTCGATGGTGGTTCCATGGGCGATGATCTCAGTGCGTCCTGCACGACCGGCCTCGTAGGCCTCCCATATCGGAGGGTAGTCGCGCCAGCTGTCCGGGAGGAGGTACGCATATGACAATCGGGGCTCCGTACTGTCGGCAGGCATCAGGAAGTAGCCTTTCCATCTGTCTTCAAAGGGCAGCGTCATCTGCAGGTTCGGTGTGGGTCCGATGAACCGGTTCACCGACCGGCCGATGCCCTGTATGCTGAAGACGCCCTGTGGGGTGTTGCCGTTGGTGATATAGTACGGCAGGTTGGAGCCGGCCCTGGCGAGCTGGCGGATCAGGATGATGCGTCCCGAGGAATCTCGCGCGAAGAGGCCATCGGCGCCCTGTATCGCTGCGAGCCCGGGCTGATCACGGTCCCAGCGTTGGAAGGAGTATACTGTCTTGATGCCGAAAGACTGCTGGTGGCGGAAGAGGTCCCTGAGGTCGGGGGTGGGCATGGTTCTGCGCATAGGCTTGCGCAGCAGCTCGTCGGACAGGGAGGATAGGATGGGGTGTTCGTCGGCCAGGGGCCAACGGCGACGCATGATCTCCAGGAGCGGGGCTGCCAGTGATGGGTCCCTTCGGTGCAGGAACAGTGCCATCATGGCGAACAGCTTCGGGTTCTCCTCGATTTTTGCCAACTCCGTGAGTCCGTCGGCATAGCCGTCGGGGTTCATCGTGTATAGGGCTTCGAGAAAGGACCTGCGCGTCTCGGTCTCGAGGCGGCGATAGGCACCCAGGCTGCGCCGGAAGAGTTCGGCAATCCTGGGGTCGTCGGGCTTGAACTGACTGACGGCCCAGAAGGCCGATTGGTAGCGGTATTCGTTCTCTGCGTCCAAGGGGAGCGAGAGGGTTTCGCCGATGGTCCTGTCGCGGAGATGGAGTTGCAGCTTGTCGCGTTCCGACTGCAGGGCGATGTCGGCGAACAGCGGGTCGTAGGTGGAAATGGATGTCTGACCGCCTGCGACTTGCTGCAGGATCAGGATCCATGCGAGCAAAGTGTAACGCTTCATGGCGTAAACTTACGGTAAGGTGTGAAAACAGCCGGGTCGATGGCAGGCTTCGGTTATTTTTGCCCGTATGGAGAGATTGATATCCCATGCCGTACTGGAGGACTTCGTGCGGCGCGTGTTCCTTGCCATGGACTG
>RGVM01000010.1 GCA_010027295.1 Chitinophagia bacterium | reverse complement strand
CCCATTGGGACGTCGCTCCCGCCTTTGACACTGGCGCCGTTCACGAGCTGGTCCCTCACGGCGTTGCGTGCGATGTCGGGGACATAGACGGTGTCGCCGAGGCGGAAACCCCGAGCCCTGAGCTCGAGCTCGGCATTGCGGAAGGTCATGCCGAGCAGGTTGGGCATCTGGACCATCGGCGGAGTGAGGCGGTTGACGGTCAGGTAGATGGTGCGGTTGACCTTGACGGTGGCGTCCGGGTCGGGGAACTGCTTCATGATGGTGAGGGGAGGCACCGTGTCGTAGTAGACGGAGTCCTGCACCAGCACTTCGAATCCGGCGGCCTCGAGTTCGCGCGTGGCCAGCTGGATATTCTTCCCTTTCATGTCGGGCACGCGCAGGTAGTCACCATGCTTTGTGAAGAAATCCAGCGTCAAGAAGAAGAGGAGGACTGCCAGGACCGATAGGCCTACGGCGGTGAGGATGTTCACCCACAGGGGTTTCGATGTCAGATTTTCGAACACGCGGGGGTGTTTTTCGGGTCAGGTGTTGCGGCGAGACAGAGCCTCATCGGCAAGGCGGGAGTAGAAGTCGGTCAGGTCCCAGCCCATCGCCCGCACCTGCTGGGGTACGATGCTTAGGCTGCTTTGTCCTGGGATGGAGTTGATCTCGAGGAGGAAGGGTTCCTGGACTTGTTCATCGTATATGAAGTCCATCCGGACGACACCCCGGCAGTTGAAGATCTCATACACCCGGGCGGCCGTGTCGCGCACTTTGTCGGCGACCGATTCGGGGCATACGGCGGGCGTGACCTCGCTGGAACGGCCCTGGTACTTGGCTTCGTAGTCGAAGAACTCATTGTGGGTCAGGATCTCGGTGAAGGGGAGCGTGACGATGCGGCCATCGCTCCGGAAGACACCAATGGTGAACTCGCGTCCGCGGATGAACTCCTCGACGAGGACCTGGTCATCTTCCAGGAACGCCTTCTCTAGTGCGGCGGGGAGGTCTGCCGGAGCGGTAACCTTGCTCATGCCTATGCTGGAGCCTCCGTTGTTGGGCTTTACGAAGACGGGCATCGTAAGGGCTGCGCATATCTGCTCCGGGGCGAGTGGCCTGTCGCGGAACAGGTGTAGAGACCTTGCCGTTCGGATGCCCGAGAAGGCTGCGACGGCGACCGTGTAGCGCTTGTTGAAGGTGATGGCGGAGGTGGCGGCGTCGCAGGATGTGTAGGGCATGCCCACCATGTCGAAATAACCCTGCAGCCTGCCGTCCTCGCCGGGCGTACCATGGATGACGATGAAAGCGGCATCGAAGCGTATGTGTCCATCCGGGAGGGAGAGGGAGAAGTCGGAGCGGTCGACCTCGTAGCGTCGGCCAGCAGCATCCGTGTGCGTCCATCCCTCCGGCGTGATGTCGATCTTCCAGACGTCATATCGCCCCCTGTCGAGGTGGCGGTCAACGGTCTCCACGCTCTTGTATGAAATCTTCGCTTCCGAGGAGTATCCGCCGGTGACAAGGGCTATGCGGGGTTTGGGCATGGCATGGATTTGATCGGTCAGGTGTTACGGGGATTCGCCTTCGTCCGATGTCATTGACCCGATGGTTCGGCCGCCACCGGATCGGCCCCCTGGGTATTCGCATCCAGTACGACCTTCCAACGCCCGTCCTTCTGCCTGCGCCATACTGTTGTATAATTGCCTTTCTGGGTTCCGGAGGCTGTCGTCAGGGTGTAGACGCCCCATGTATAGCCAAGGTCCTCCGATTCCGCGACATCACCGCCCTGGGGTTCCCAGTTCATTGTGAAGGAGGATTCGTCGAGTCCCGTAAGGTATTTGACCGCATCCGCCCCTTCGAAGGGCAGGTAGTGATTGCGAAGGAGCACGGCGTCGTTTTCCATGTACTCAAGGAAAGCCATCCGGTAGCCCGAGTCACGCACCATCGTGGAGAAGTCCGCATCCGCCTGCAGGAGCTTGTTGAGGGTTTCCTGCCGCTTCTCCTTGGGAGGGAAGATGAATTGGCAGGAAGCGAGCACCAGCAGGGGTAGCAATCGTAGGGGAAGTTGTTGGCACATCATAGAGGATCTTGGCATACGAAAGGGGCGGAACCGTCGGGCAAAGATACCGACTTCCACCCCTCCGGTGCATGTGCCCGACATACGCCCGGCCATCCGGGAATAGGCTGTCAGATATGCAGTTTTTCCTTTTTGGCCATGAGTTCCTCGACGGTCTCCTGGTACATGTCGTCCGGCACGCAGCAGTCGACGGGACAGACGGCGGCGCATTGAGGTTCCTCGTGGAAACCCTGGCATTCGGTGCACTTATTGGGCACGATGTAGTAGGTATCGTTGCTGATGGGGGCGTTCTTCTGGTCGGCATCCATGGACGAGCCGTCCATGAGCTGGACGCTGCCCTTCACGGTCGTACCGTCGGCAATCGCCCATTCGACGCCGCCTTCATAGATGGCGTTGTTCGGGCATTCGGGTTCGCAGGCTCCGCAGTTGATGCATTCATCCGTAATCTTGATGGCCATGGGTCTTGGGATTTTGGTTACGATCGGGGGTTATTTTTGCAAACCGCACCGGGATAAAGTTATGGCAAGCGGCGAAAAAGCAAAAATGAAATTGGAGGAAAGAATAGAGGTGTTGGCTGCCCTTGCGGACCGCCTCCGGCCAGGCGACGCGGACTGGGATGATGCCGTGCACAGGGCCCATGCGGCGAACGGCTGGTTCCATCCCCGTTTCGTGTCGCTGGCCGCCGAGAATATCCGGCATGCCTTCCTTCGTGCGGAGGAACTCCGGGAACTGGCCTTGCGTCACGACCTATACAAGCGCCCCGTCGAACCGCGCACCGTCGGAATCGTCATGGCAGGGAATATCCCGATGGTGGGCATGCACGACCTCGTCTGCGCATTCCTTTCCGGACACAGCGTTCTTGCCAAGCCCTCCGAGCGAGACAGGGTACTCTTGGAGTATATCGTGGAGAGCCTGCGGCAAACCCATCCGGATGCTGCCGGACAGATTACCCTTTCGGAGCGCCTCACCGGCTGCGACGCCTATATCGCGACAGGCTCCGACAATACGGCCCTTCACTTCGAGCGGTACTTCGGGGCACGGCCCCATATCATTCGCCGAAACCGCACTTCGGTGGCAGTGCTCCTGGGCGATGAGACGGCCGGGGAACTAGAAGGCCTCGCGGACGACGTCTGTACCTATTTCGGGCTCGGCTGCCGCAATGTAACACAATTGCTGGTGCCGGAGGGCTATGACTTCATCCCCCTTTTGGACGCCCTCCGGAAGTACGAATGGCAGCGCGATGAGCACAAGTACCGCAATAACCTCGACTACAACCTCACCCTGCAGATCCTCAACCGTAGGTTTTACATGACCAACGACAGCATCCTGCTCGTTGAGGACCCCTCCCCCTTCTCCCCCATTGGCCAGCTACACTACCGCTTTGTCGGTCGGGATGACAGAATTTCAGCCCTCATCGACAGGAACCGCATCCAGTGCGTCATCGGCAAGGGAGAGACCCCCTTCGGACACGCCCAAACGCCAGGGCTCGAGGATTACCCCGATGGGGTGGATACCATGGCATTCCTGCGTTCTCTCTGATTCCGGCCTGCGCCGGCAGCCGCCCGATTCCCAAAGCATTTGTTAATTGGCGGGTGAGGGTGATGCGAAAAAACGTCAGGTTCCTTTGCTTTGCATCCACAGGGGCACGCTTTTTGAAACGATACAACCATAAATCCGACAGGTCATGAAACTCAAACAAATCCTTTTGATGGTGCTCGTCAGCGGTCTGACGACGTCGGCCGTGCTCTACGGCTATGGCAGGTACTTCCGGAAGGAGGCCCTCATCCAGCAGGGCGGGCAGATGCCCCCGTCCAACTACGTGGGGATGTTCGACAGCAACGCCGGCACGCCGGGGCAGTACGTCGATTTCCAACAGGCCGCCCAGACGGCTACGCCCGCCGTGGTGCACATCACGACCGTCATCGGCAAGTCGCAGGCCAACAACAACCTGCCCAAGATGCGCTCCAACCCCTTCGCTGACATATTCGGGGACGACTTCTTCCGCGAGTTCGAGAGTCCATTCCGTCAGGCGCCGCAACGGGCCAGCGGCTCGGGGGTCATCGTCAGCGAGGACGGCTACATCATCACCAACAACCACGTGATCGACGAGGCCGACGAGATCAAGGTCACCCTCAACAACAAGAAATCCTACGACGCTAAGCTGATCGGCAGGGACCCGAGCAGCGACCTGGCCCTCCTCAAGATCGAGGCCAAAGGGATGCCTTTCCTCCTCTACGGCAACTCCGACAACGTGAAGATCGGACAGTGGGTGCTGGCCGTCGGCTACCCCCTCAACCTGGAGACCACAGTGACCGCCGGCATCGTCAGTGCCAAAGCCCGGACACTGGGCCTCAACGCCAAGAAGAGCAACACCCCGATCGAGTCGTTCATTCAGACTGATGCCGCCGTCAACCAGGGCAACTCGGGCGGTGCGCTCGTGAACGCCAACGGAGAGCTAGTGGGCATCGTTTCCGCCATCGCCTCCCCGACAGGGGCCTATGCCGGCTACTCCTATGCCATCCCCGTCAACATCGCCAAGAAAATCATCAACGACCTCCTCGAGTTCGGCACGGTGCAGCGCGCCTACCTTGGCATTTCCTACCTGCCGGAAACCGCACCCGATGCGGAGCGCGAGAAGCTCGGCTTCAAGGAGGGACAGGGCGTCATGGTGCTCGACGTCGCAAAGGACGGCGCCATGTCCGGCTCCGGCATCCAGAAGGGCGACTACATCTCCAAGGTCAATGGCGTGAAAGTCACCACCGGCAGCGAGATGGTAGAGCAGGTGGCCGGCTACAAGCCAGGTGACAAGATTACCGTCAACTACATCCGCAACGGCAAGGAATACAGCACGCAGGTGACGCTGAAGAACAAGTCGGGCAGCTACGACGTGGTCCGTAACAGTGCGCTCGAGACGTTCGGCGCGGAGTTCGAGACCCTCGACGCCAAGAAGGCCCGCGACTACGGGGTGCGCGGCGGAGTGGTCGTGAAGCGCATCGGCAAGGGCCTGATCGACGAACAGACGCGCATGCGCGACGGATTCGTGATCTACAAGGTCGACGGCAAGGAGGTGAAGACCATCGAGGAATTCAACGCGGCTCTCTCCAAGGGCCAGAAGCGGGTCATGCTCGAAGGCTTCTACCCCGGCTACGACGGCGCCTATCAGTATCCGATCGAGATGGAGTGACGGGGTCCTGGGGATCCCATCCATACGGAAGGGGAGACTTGGCAGCATACCGGCTGCTGGGTCTCCCCTTCTCCATGCAAGGCCGGAAGGGAAGCCTCACCGCATCAGCACGGCATATCCCCATCCCGGCAGCGACACTCCCGCGCCGGGGTCCTCGGTCCGGCCGGTGAACAGGTCGGTCCAGCTTCCATAGAGCCCCGTGTCCGGAAGGCGCAGGTCGGTGACGGCCGTTTCGGAGAAGTTTAGCATTACAAGAACCCGGTGGTCCGCATTCCGGCGTTGGAAGCAGAAGATGGATTTCTCCCCGCCCATCCTGACGGTTTCGACCAGCTCGGAGCCAAAGGCGGGATGCTCCTTCCTGAGTGTGAGCAGTCTCCGGTAGAAATCATGGAGGGCAGGTGGGTCGATCCATGCCAGGGGGTCCCGGCCGAAGAAGGCGAGTCGTTTGCGGTTGGGAATCTCCTGTCCGCCGTAGATGAGCGGGACCCCCGGCCACAGGCAGGAGAAAATAGCCAGGGGGAGAGCCATGCCGCCGTATTTCTCGTATTCAGTGCCGTTCCAGCTATTCTCATCGTGGTTGCTGGTAAACCAGGCCGGGCGGTATCTCCAGAGGGAGCGGGCACGGTAGTGCTCCAGGAGGGAGAAGAGGGGGGCCAGGGCTCCGGCACCGGGAGCTAGGAAGTCCTGTGCGGCCCGCATCCATCGCCAGGTATAGGCGGCGTCGAAGACCTGCATGTATTCGGGGTGGTCGAGGGGGTCGAGCTCTGCCAGCCAGAAAAGATCGTGCCCGGGGTCTAAGGCGCCACGTGCCTCCCGCCAGAAGTCGAGCGGCGTGAGCATGGCCATGTCGCATCGGAAGCCATCGATGCCGGCCGTTTCGAGCCAGTGGCGCATACAGTCCCTCATCTCATGGCGCAGGCGGGGGTTCGAGTAGTCGAGGTCGATCACGTCGTCCCATCCATTGGCGTCGAAGAAGGCGCCTTCGGCATTGCGCTTGTAGAAGTCGGGATGCTCACAGGTCCACAGGTGGTCGAGGCCCGTGTGGTTGGCGACCCAGTCGATGATCACTTTCATGCCCAGCCCCTGTGCCTCCCAGACAATCTCCCGGAATTCATCCATCGTGCCGAACTCGGGATTGACCGACCGATAGTCGGAGCAGGCGTAATAACTGCCCAGTGTACCCTTGCGGCCCACGACGGATATGGGCGTGAGGGGCATGAACCAGAGGATGTCCACACCCATGGCGGCCAGACGGGGTAGGTGCGGTCGGAACCCCTTGAAATCCCCCCCCCGGGAATACTGGCGCAGATTGACCTCGTAAACGGAACTGCGTGCGAGACGCTGGTAAACTGTCGACATACTGCCTGCAAAGGAAACCCGAAAAACCCAAGCTGCGAAGTCCGCCCGCCAGATGATGGCTGCCGATTCGAAGGAGATGCATCCAATCGCTGATCATGAAACATCGCTCCCGGGTTCTGAGAACTGACCCCGGTCCTCAGAACTACCACCAGTTCTGAGAACTCCTTCAGGTTTTGAGAACTCCACCGGGTTCTGAGAACCTTTCCGAGTGTTGAGATATCGGATGGCAGGTGGATGAGGGACGGTACCAGCCTGCCGTCTGGGGTCGTATATTTGTCCCACACACGCACATGAAGAGTTTCGACGTCCCTGTCATATACCGGAGCCCGCTTATCACGGCCATCAAGCAGAAACGCAAGGCGACCGACAAGATGAAGAAGGACTTCACGCCCACCCGGCTCGACTTCGGCCCGCTGAAGATCTTCCTGGCACGGCATTTCGGATTCTGCTACGGCGTGGAGAACGCCATCGAGATTGCCTTCCGGACCGTGGAGGAGAATCCCGGGAAGAGGATCTTCCTGCTCAGCGAGATGATACACAACCCCTTCGTCAACGACGACCTCCAGGCCCGCGGTGTGCGGTTCCTGATGGACACCAAGGGCCGGCCGCTGGAAGACATCGACGCGCTCACGGCCGACGACGTTGTAATCATACCGGCCTTCGGCACTACCCGCGAAATGGAGGCGAAACTCCGCCGCATCGGCATACAGGTGGAGCGATACGACACCACCTGCCCTTTCGTCGAGAAAGTCTGGAACCGGTCGGAGCAGATCGCTACCAGGGGTTACAGCGTGGTCGTGCATGGCAAGCCCTCTCATGAGGAGACGAGGGCGACCTTCTCCCACAGCGAGGCGCATGCCCCCACCATCGTCGTCAAGGACATGGAGGAGGCCCTTCGCCTGGGTCAATACATCCGGGGCGAGCTACCGTCCGAGGGCTTCCAGGAAGAGTTCAAAGGCCGCTTCAACGATGGCTTCGACATGCACCGCGACTTGTCACGCATCGGCGTGGTCAACCAGACGACCATGCTGGCCAGCGACACCCAAGCCATCGCCGACCATCTGCGCCAGGTCATGATGGATCAGTTCGGCCTTGACGAGACTAGCATTCACGAACGCTTCGCCGACACGCGCGACACCCTCTGCTACGCCACGATGGACAACCAGACGGCCGTCACCGGCATGCTGGAGCAGGAAGCCGACCTGGCCGTCGTCGTGGGAGGACGCAACAGCAGCAACACCTCTCACCTGGTGGAGCTCTGCGAACACAGGCTGCCGACCTGGTTCGTACGTTCGGCCGACGACATCCTCTCCAGGGAGCGGATCGTACAAGGCGACTGGAGGACGCACGGTGGGTCCGAAGAGATCGGTTGGCTGCCAGAGAGGGAAAACGTCACCGTGCTGCTCACCAGCGGCGCCTCCTGTCCCGACGCCATGGTGGAAGGCGTCATCCGGCGACTCGCAGAACTGTTCCCCGGCGCAAGAGCCTTCGAGGAAGTGCTTCAGGAATGGGCAGACTGAGGTCCGGCCCTCCATCCTGATTCTGCAGCCCGCCCTCGACTCCTTCGTTTACCCATGACCAATGGCATGGGTAAACCCCGCTCACGAAAACCAGAGCATGTCACATACACGTTGCGCGGTCCTGGCCACGCTGCTGGCATCGATCCTCTCCCTGCTACTCATGAAGTCATCAGCCCAGGAAACGTCCAAAGTCAGGAATGGTATCCAAACGGAGGGCCGGACCATCCTCACCCCTCTATCTAAAGAGGCACACGAGCGCAATATGCGCAAGGCCATCGAGGCGGCGCGTGCGAATCCCAGATACCCCTTCGGTGCGGTCATCGTACGGGTCGAGACAGGTGAGGTCATGGCGACAGGAGTCAACCACTCATCCGAGAACCCCATCCTGCACGGGGAGATCGACTGTATGAACGACTACGTGCGCCGCAATGGGAACCGCGGCTGGGCGGGGATGATGCTGTACACGACGGGAGAGCCCTGCTCCATGTGCATGAGCGCGCTGGTATGGTCGGGTATCGGGGGCGTTGTCTACGCATCCTCCATCGACGGGATCCGAAAGGCGGGGATTGGACAGATCGGAATGACAGCCCGCCAGGTGCTCGATGCGTCACCCTTCGGCGAGATATACCTGCTCGGGGGCATACTGGCTGAGGAGACAGACCGGATGTTCCTGGAAAGGCAGAGATGAATCGAAATACATTGATGACTTAGGGCTTGCTGTCCTCCCGCTCCCTGGCCCAGCGGATGGCGATATGCAGCTGTTCCTCCGGACCAATGTCGGTATTGTCGATGACAAGCGCGTCATCGGCTTTGCGGAGGGGCGACACTTCGCGATGTGAGTCGATGTAGTCGCGGAGCTCGAGGTTGTCCCTGACCTCTTCGATGCCCACATTGGGGTTCTTCTCATACATCTCCCGGAAGCGGCGTTCTACCCGAACGGCCATGTCGGCCGTCATAAAGATCTTTAGCTCGGCGTCGGGGAAGACGACCGTGCCGATGTCCCTCCCGTCCATGACGATGCCGCGCTGCCGACCCATGCGCCGCTGCTGCTCGACGGCGAAATGCCTGACTTCGGCGATGGCGGCGATCTCGCTGACCTTCTCGGCGACCACCAGGTCGCGTATCACGTATTCCACATTCTCGCCGTTGAGGTGTTCCAGACGAAGGCGAGCTCGATGCGGCCCAGGGCCTCCCGGACGGCTTCGGCGTCGGTCCAGTCGACATGGTTGCGGAGGAAGAACAGCGTGATGGCCCGGTACATGGCTCCGCTGTCGATATAGATGTAGCCGAGCCTACGAGCCAGTTGCCTGGCAAGCGTACTCTTACCGCAGGACGACCATCCGTCGATGGTCACGATGATAGGGTTTGACTTGCGCGTCGACATGCCGGGATGCGAATGTCCCGATAATGCGGCATCCTGCCAAAAGGGTGAGGCATGCCGGCATCTTCGGAGGCTTTGGCGTAGTTTCGCGGCACATCCAGACCTCCACATGCTCAAGATAGGCGTCTTCGGAACGGGCCACCTCGGGAAGTTCCATTTGCAGAACTGGAAGGAGATCCCTGGCACGGAGCTCGTCGGCTTTCACGACCCGGACGATACCGTCGCCACGGAAGTGGAGCAGCGCTTCGGGCTCCGCCGTTACCCATCAGCCTCTGAGTTGATGGACGCAGTCGATGCCGTGGACATCGTCGTTCCCACGCATCTGCACTATGGACTCTGCGAGATGGCCGTCCGGAAAGGCCGGCATGTGTTCGTGGAGAAGCCAATGACGGAGACAATGGAGCAGGCCTCCAACATCGTCAAACTGGTGCGCGAGTCGGGCGTCCGTTTCCAGGTGGGTCATGTCGAGCGCTTCAATCCCGCGCTCAGGGCTCTGCAGGGCCGTCCCCTCGACCCGATGTTCATAGAGGTGCACCGGTTGGCAGAGTTCAAGCCGAGGGGCACTGAGACGAGCGTGATCCTCGACCTGATGATCCATGACATCGACATCATCCTTCACCTTGTGAAGAGTGGAGTGAAGGCCATTCATGCCAGTGGAGTCGCTGTCCTCACCACCACTCCCGACATCGCCAATGTGCGCATCGAGTTCCACAACGGATGCGTGGCCAACCTGACCTCCTCGCGGATTTCTCTGAAGCGGATGCGCAAGATGCGATTGTTCCAAAAGGATGCCTACATCGGCATCGACTTCTTGGAGAAGCGGACCGAGGTGATCCGAATGAAGGGCGAAGGAGACGAGGGCCTCTTCACCTTCGACGTGGAGACGCCGCAGGGCCTTCGTACTCTCGCCGTAGACAACCCCGGCATCAGCGAGGAAAACGCGATTCGAAGCGAGCTGACATCCTTCCGCGACGCCATCCTCTCCGGAGGCCGTGTCGAGGTGAGCGAACTGGACGGTTACATGGCGATGGAAGTGGCGCACCAGATCCTCCAAAAACTGGAGTCCAACGTCAAGCCCGGACAGGGATGAAACCTGTGAAAAGGATAGCCATTGCCTGGTACCTGGCAGGTGACTTCCTGGCGACAGCACTCGCCACCTGGCTCGCATGTCTTCTGCTGCCGGAGACCTGCGGTGCCGTGTGTTCCCTCACTCCTGCCTGGCAGGCTGTACTCCCCGTGCTTACGGCCACAGCCCTAACGCTGGGTTTCGCCCTGTCCGGTGCCTATGTGACCCTGTATGGGAAATCACGGTGGAACGAACTGCTCCAGACCGCATTAGCGGCCTTCCTGCTGACTTCGCTATATTGGCTGACACTGCTGCTGACGAATGCCATGGGTTCCGGCATACCCCCGTTCCACGAAGCACTGGGGGCCTTCCTCCTGTTTCTGACCATCCCGGCTGCGGTACGGATGGCAATCCTATGGCGGGTGAAGGCGCAACTCTCTGGAGGACGCGTCAGGTTCAACACCTTGCTGGTCGGGGATGGGACCAACCTGCAGCGCGCGTGGGCAGACGTGTCTGCCGACAGCCGTTGGACGGGTTACCACCTCATCGGGTACCTGTCGCCCGAGGGATCCGAAAGGCTTCCGGAAGATGTACTGCCCCGGCTGGGGGATTTCAGCGACATCGGAGGGCTGCTCCAGCGCATCGATGTGGAAGTGGTGGTGCTGTCCCTGGGGGGCAAGCACGGACCGGATGCAGACCGGCTCATCCGCATCCTCGCCGGACACGACCTGCGCATCCGTATCGTCCCCGACACGCTCGACATCCTCTCCGGCTCCGTCAAGACAAGCAACGTCCTCGGGGCCGCCCTCATCGACATCCACACCGACCTGCTGCCGCCCTGGCAGCAGCACGCCAAACGCATCATCGACATCCTCGTCTCCCTCATCGGACTTCTCACCCTCTGGCCGGCTTTCGTCTATGCCGCCCTCAGGGTACGCTATTCCTCGCCGGGTCCAGTCATCTACTCGCAGGAACGCATCGGCTACAAGGGGAAGCCCTTCCGCATCCTCAAGTTCCGCTCGATGTACGAGGATGCCGAGAAGGAAGGGCCGAGACTGTCTTTTGAATCCGACCCGCGCGTGACGCGCTGGGGACGTACGATGCGCAAATGGCGGATCGACGAACTCCCGCAGCTGTGGAACGTCCTCAAGGGGGACATGAGCCTCGTCGGACCCCGGCCGGAAAGGAGCCACTACATTGAACAGATCCTCGCGATAGAACCCTATTATTCGTACCTTCTCCGGGTGAAGCCGGGCCTTACCAGCTGGGGGATGGTCAAATACGGTTATGCCGAAAACGTCGCCGGGATGGTGGAGCGTATGACGTATGACCTCGTTTACATCGAGAACCTGTCGCTCGCACTCGACTTGAAAATCATGCTCCACACGGTACGCATCATCCTCACGGCAAAAGGTAAGTGAACCGGTGCATGGCGGGGATACCGTCCTGCTCCACAAACGGCCATACAAGAGGAGCTATGAAAGGATTCAGACATCTGCAAAGATCCGACATAGATGCAGCCAGATGGGATGCCTGTGTGGCGGCCTCGCCCCGTGCGCGGATCTACGGGACGTCTCTCTTTCTCGACAGGATGGCGGACGACTGGGACGGCATGGTGCTGGACGACTACCGTGCCGTACTGCCATTGCCGCGCAGACGCAAGTACGGCATCGACTACCTCTGCCCCATGCCCTTTTCCGGCTCCCTCGCAGTATATGGGAAAGACCCGCTACCCTGCGACACGCTGGATGTTCTGCAACAGATACCCGCTCGCTTCCGCCTCTGGGACATCAACCTCGAAGTGCAGGGACGAGACCTCCCCTGGCCCTCCACAACTCGCAAGAATCATGTCCTGCCCCTATACCGCCCCTATGCGGAGTTATCCGCCGGCTTCCGGGAGACCCTTCGACAGACTCTCCAACAGGAACGGGAGAATGGCTTTGCCCGAACGGGCATCTCCATAGACAAACTCCTGAAGGAGGCGCTCTCAGCGGGCTCGCTGGCTGGAACCAGCCCTTCCGACCTGCTTCGGCTGAAGCGGCTCTACGAGGATCTGAGTGTCCGTGAGAAAGCCTTCACCCTGGGCTGGGTGGAGGATGGGAGAACCGTGGCGGGCGCCCTTTTCTTCCGGTCGCCGGGACGGATCTACTACATGGCGGCCTGGAGCGGGGAGGAAGGTCGACAGTGCGGTGCTGCTGCAAGACTGCTCGACACAGTCATCCGCGAATATTCGGGAATGGACACCGTGCTCGACTTCGAAGGCTCCGATATCCCCGGAGTGGCCTTTTTCTTCGAGGGCTTCGGGGCGAAGCCGGAGACATACCGGCTAGTGCAGAGGCGGCGTTTCCCCTTCCTGTACTGACGTAAACGGGGCATGGACGGCATCGACCGGGCGGATCGGTTCAAACGGCGCTTCGATACCAGTAACGAGCGGGCTTCGCATCGTAGAGGTCAGCGGTTCGATCCCGCTCAGGTCCACCAAGCGTCCCTTGAACTTTTCGATCAAGCCGACTGGCTGAACGCGGTTCAAGATACCAACAAGATACCAAGTAGCCGGCGCACCAGCTGCGTCCAGGTGAGTTTGTCGGCCTTCACGGCCTTGGCCCATGCCTGCCTGTCCTCATCGACGGAGATACTCACGAGTTGCAGTCCCTTCGGGGCATAGGCCTTGTGGAGACGAACCAGGGAGGGGTTTGCGAGACGGCAGGGCATGCACCAACTCGCCCAGAAATCGACGAGCACGACCTGTCCCTTGAGGGCTGACAGGAGGAAGGGTCTGCCCTCCATGTCGGTCAGCCGTATCTCAGGTGCGCGGACCCCAGGGGCAGGCTGTGTCTGTCCCGCGAGGCTCCAGCATAGAAAGGCCAGCAGACATACTGCCTTCAGCGGCAGCAGTCCTTTTTCACGAACATTCCGATGAACCATGTGAGCAATTTCCGTAAATAAGCCATCATCCGCGGGATTTCGTGCGAAGGACGTTGAGGAAGGTGGTCTCGACGCTGAAGAGCAGGCTGCGCTGCGCCATCCGGTACATGTCGCCACCGAGGGCGAAACGGTAGCCTACGTTCAGTTTGGTATTGCTGTTGAAGATCAGCTGCAAGGCCGGAGCCATGTCGAGGTATCCCTGCGACCTCCCGGGGTTCCGGGCACCGATCATCTCCAGGTAGAGGTTAAGGTTCGTCTGGCGGTAGCTGCGGTAGTGCACGGGCAGCAGCAGGTAGCCGGCCGAGAGGGAGAAGCCGAGGCTACGATATGGATGCATCAACGCATGCTGCTTGTCCCATCGCTTGGCTTGTATGACCTCCGTCCATCCGAGGGTCGTCGATACGGCCAGCTTGTGGACAAGCTGCGTAAGCACGACACCTGCCTGCAGGCCGCTCTGGTCGCCCTCGAGGCTGATCTCATCGAACATGGGTCCGTTACGGCTGTAGGAAGCCTCGAAGAAGGCGGCAGCCCTGAAATGACGGTGGACACCGTCATTGGAATGGAACCGGTATTTGGCATAGAGATTTACAGACTCCCAGCGGCTGTCAGGCGAGCTGTACATGCTCGAGACGGTGGTGCCTGCACGGAGCATCCACTTCCTGTCGAGTCCAAAGGAGGCGTAGAGCTTCTGGCGATGGTCCGTACGGCCCGTCATGATGCTGTTGAGGAACTTGCCTGAAGCCTTCAGGGCCAGGGCGCTTGCGGGCATGTTCGATGCCGGCTCGGAAAAGACATACAATTCCTGCGCCCCTGTCGCGGTGATAGTGGTAGCGAGTGCCATAGTTAGGCATGCGCGGATGGCGGTTGCCGCTCGCATGGGTCAGAGGCTCAGGTGATAGACGCGCTGCCCTGCGGGGATCCCCGAGGCCTCGCAGCATTTTCCGCCCGAATGTCCCGTACGGAAGCAGGCGGCCGTACTCATGCCTGCATATTTCTTTTCCTCCTTTGTGGGCAGGAAAGACTTATCCACGACACGAAGGGATGCCTTCCCTTCGATGCCCGTACCGGACCCCGAGAGGATGTGATATGTGCGCCCACTAAGGGTCAGGTGACCATCGGACCCAGGAACTTTGGAGGGCAGACTGGCCTTCAGTTCGAGGGAGGCAACGCTGAAGCCGGCGTCTTCAACGCGTTTGCGGATCTGGTCGGCATCTACCGTCGACCCATCCTTGAAGGTCATGACGAAGGCCGACTGTTCGAGGTCGGTATCGACGCTGTCCACGAAAGGCAGCGACTCTAGGTTCTTGTAGACGGAGCGGGCGCACATCGCGCAGGTGAGGCCGCTGGCCTGCAATTTCGCACCGACGACCTGGGCCGATGCGGACGATCCGCACAGCGACAGGGCGAGGATGATGGAAAGGGATTTCATCTCCTGCTGGTTGAGAGGGCGGCAGTCAGTCTCCCGACTGCCGCCCTGTGGTTGTAAAATGGGAGAGGCGGGCGTATCAGGCCTTGCCGCACTTGTTGTCCTTGCAGCAGGACTTGCCCTTCTCGCACTTGCCGTCCTTGCAGCAGGTGTTGCCGGGCTTGCAGCACTTGTCCTCCTTGCCGCAGCCATTGTCTGCGCAGCACTTCATGCCCTTCTCGCACTTGCCATCCTTGCAGCAGGTGTTGCCGGGCTTGCAGCACTCGGCCTTCTGCTCGCCGGTCATGGCGTTGATCTGGGCCTTCACGGCTGCGGGCTTGCGGTCGTACTGGCAGCAGCTGTGCAGCTTCTCATAGGCTGCGGTAGGAGCGGTGAAGTCCTGAGTGTCGTAGCCGGCCTCGGCGACGGCCTTCTGGATCTTCTTCCCGTCGGTCTTGGCGGGATCGTAGGAAACGGCGAGCACCTTCGTCTCCTCGCTCCAGCTGGCATTGCCGGCACCCGCGTTCTTCGCTGCCGTCTCGATGGTTTTCTTGCACATGCCGCAATTACCCCAGACCTTGATCTGTTCGTCGTTGAGCTTCTGCGCGGATACGGATACGGCCATGATCATCAGGGCCGGGAGGATCATATACTTGATAAAAGATTTCATGGTGTTGATGTTGTGTAGAAAAATGGATGAATGATGATAAAGATGGATGACACGCCTGTGTCAAGCCAGACGGATCGGGCTTAGCCGGATCGGGGGACCGGTATCAGATACGGAAGACGTGGTACAGGATGCAATGGTCGCGGCCGTCCGCCACAAGAGGTGGGCCTTTATCGATGGGGGACTGCCCTGCCACGATGCCCGAGAATGGAAGGCCGGGATGGAACAGGATGGCTGCCTGGCGGGGCTCCGGCTTCTCCACCTGGATGAGTACGGAGGATGCGGCATGCGTGTCGGAGACCTTGAACACCTTCACCTCGTCCTTGCAGCAGCCCGTGTTGGCCATGCCACAATCGCCGCACCTGTCGTTCTCGGAATGCCCGATGGCGACGGAGGCCACCTTGCCCATGCAGTAATGGGTGTTAACCACCACTCCGCTGACCATGGCCAGGTAGACGAGAGAGAGGCATATCGCAGCAATCCGCTTCATCGAGTCACAAAACTACACAGGTTATGGAAAAATAAAGTGTCGCCCGTGATAATTAACATTTGGCATGAAAGGAGCTTCCACTGGCCAATTCGCAACATTGTCGACGCATGGTGCCAGAGCCCTACCAAACGATAACTCACCCGGGGCCACGTCAAGGATGCATGGGTTTTCAGGGAAGGACATCCCTGCGGAGGAAAGGGCGTATCTTGACGCATGCTGTCGGACCAGGCTTCGACAGCGTATCCACATGACGAATCCTTCCCATCCGGCGCTCCCCTTCCGGCTTGTCATCTGCCTGCTGTCTGCCGGAGCCATTTCCGCGTCGGCCATGGGCCTGTCGGACACACTGTCCCCTGCATCGGCTGTCCGCCCGTCCTACTGGGCCCTGCCGG
>RGVM01000900.1 GCA_010027295.1 Chitinophagia bacterium | reverse complement strand
AGCCGTGCTTGTCGGCATGGATCAGCTGTCCGGGCGACACGCGCCGCCCGAAGACCTCCACCTCGCACCCCCATCGGACGGGACAGGAATGGGCATGGCCGACGCCGAGCCGCGATGCAATCGCCTTGAAACCGGCATTGACCATCTCGTCCAGGTCGCGCACCATGCCGTCGGTGATGGTGCCCACACAGCCCAGCGCCCGGTGGATATTGCTGTTCACCTCGCCCCAGAACGAGCCCACATGGCCCGGCTTGTCCAGGTCCTGCACCACGACGATCTTGGGACCCGGCACCGAGGCGACATACCGCCGGTACGCCGCCATGGCCTTCGGGTCGGCCTTCGGATGGGCGGGATTGCTCGGCTCCACCACCACCGTCACGGCATAGCCCACCATGGGACCCATGAACGGCATGAAATCGGTCACCGGATCGCGGTTGAATCCGTCCTGCGCCGCATCGTGCCGGGTGATCTGCTCCCACCCGTTGTAGATGGTTGGCGTGTTCCAGCGCTTCAACTCCAGCAGGTCGGCATGACTCAGGATACGTCCGTTCGTCGACATGTCGATGGTTTTCCCCCGCCATCCCCCACTGGCATATGGCGGAGATTTATGTATTTTTGTAGTACATATCAAATATATGGGTATTTCGACATCACCGGTGAAACGGGCGGGCAAAAAAAAACCGCGTACCGGGATGGCCTTCCGGTCCTGGCCGCGCCTCTGCGGGCTGATCGCCGGGATGACGCTCGGGAGCCCGGCCTGGGCGCTGCCGCGACCCGAAGCGATGCGGCCCAACATCCTCCTCATCGTGTCAGAGGACAATGGTCCGGAACTGGGTTGCTACGGCGATGCGATGGCAAGGACCCCGCAGCTGGATGCGTTCGCCGCCCGGTCGACGCGGTTCGACAGGGCGTTCACGACCTATTCCCTCTGCAGTCCATCCCGGGGATCCATCCTCACCGGCCTCTATCCCCATCAGAACGGGCAGGTGGGTTTGGCCACGCATCGCTACCGCATGTACCCGGGCATTCAAACCCTCCCGGCCTATCTG
>RGVM01000899.1 GCA_010027295.1 Chitinophagia bacterium | reverse complement strand
GTGCCGCGCTCCCGTAGCCACCACCAGGTAGTCGTAGGCGTAGGACCCGTTGTCCGTCTCCACCCGCCGCCAGGTCGATCGACTTCGCCTCGGCCAGGAACACCTCGCAGTTTCGCTGCTTCCGCACGATGTGCCGCAGCGGCGCCGCGATATCCGCCGGGGATAGCGCCGCCGTCGCCACCTGATACAGCAGCGGCTGGAAAAGATGATGGTTCTGCCGGTCCAGCAGCGTGATCCGCACTGGCACATCCTTCAGCGCCTGCACCGTCGACAGCCCGGCGAATCCTCCCCCGATGACGAGGACCTGCGGCAGATTGCGGTGATGAATACTCATAGGCGTTTCGGTTGTTCAGCTTTCCTTTTCCACCACCGCTCTAGCGTATCCGCCCTGCATCGGCGCCTGATCTCTGGTGAAAATCCTGCGCGCGCCCGAGAGGCAAGGGAATAAATGCCCCGGTCCACACCTCTACTCCTGCAGTGAGCGCGATCGATTTCGACCAACTCGTGGATCGGCACTACGAACCTCTCTACCGCTTTGCCCTCTCCCTGGCGAAGAATTCCGGGGAAGCCGCCGATCTCACCCAGCAGACCTTTTACCTCTGGGCCGCCAAGGGGCATCAGCTCCGCGAGACGGCCAAGGTCAAGTCGTGGCTCTTCACCACCCTCTATCGCGAATACGTCGGCACCTATCGGCACCAAACTCGCTTCCCCCACGTCGAGCTCGACGATGCCGCCGACTCCATCCCCTCCATCAATCCATCCATCTTCAACGACATCGACGGCAACACCGTCGTCGTCGCCCTCACCCAAGTCGACGAAGTCTATCGAGCCCCGCTCGTCCTCTTCTACCTCGAAGAGCTCGCCTACAAGGAAATCGCCGAGGTCCTCGCCATCCCCATCGGCACCGTCATGTCCCGTCTCGCCCGCGGCAAAGCCCAGCTCCGCGAAATCCTCCTCGAAGTCCGCAGCAATAACGACCGCAAGGTCATCCCCCTCGATCCCGAAGCCCGTAACCGTTTCTCCGTATGAAAGAAGAAGCCAAGCTCATC
>RGVM01000898.1 GCA_010027295.1 Chitinophagia bacterium | reverse complement strand
CCGGTCTTGACCCTGGAGGCGGTCCAAGCTGAGCGGTGCACGTCCCTATACGGAGTGCCCACCATGTTCATCGGCATGCTCAACGTCGAGAATTTCAATGGCTATGACCTCACCAGCCTGCGGACCGGAATCATGGCAGGCTCTCCATGCCCGGTCGAGGTGATGAAGCAGGTCATCGAGCAGATGGGCATGAGCGAGGTGTCGATCTGCTACGGGATGACGGAGACGTCACCGGTATCCACACAGACGGCCCGGGATGACAGCATTGAGCGCCGGGTCTCAACCGTCGGCCGAGTGCATCCCCACGTGGAGATCAAGGTCGTCGATCCAACAGGTCAGACGGTCCCCAGGGGAATCCCGGGTGAGCTGTGCACCCGCGGCTACTCCGTGATGCGGGGCTACTGGGAGCAGCCGGACAAGACCGAGCAGGCCATCGATGGCGATGGCTGGATGCATACCGGGGATATTGCGGTGATGGACGAAGAGGGCTATGTCAACATCACCGGACGGATCAAGGACATGGTGATTCGAGGCGGGGAGAACATCTATCCCCGGGAGATCGAGGAGTTCCTTTACTCCCATCCAGACATCCTCGATGCGCAGGTGATCGGTGTACCTGACCCGACCTACGGGGAAGAGTTGGTGGCATGGATTCGGCTCCGCCCGGGGGCGACGCCGTTGACCATCGAAGCCCTTCGTGAGTTCTGTGCCGGCAGGCTCGCGCACTACAAGGTACCCCGCTACCTGAAAATCGTCGACGAGTTCCCGATGACCGTCACCGGCAAGGTCCGCAAGGTCGAGATGCGCGAGGTCTCCATCGCCGATCTCGGTCTGGGGGCGGCAGCGACTATCCAGACCGCGTAGTGCCCGGAGCATCGCCGGGGACGGCCACCCAGCACAGTGCGCCGAGGTAGGTGCGTACGACGATGTTGACCCACAGCAGCAGTGTCAGGATGAGGACGATGCCTGCCGACACCGCCGGGTTGATGAGTGCACCCACGTACGTATAGAGGAGAAAGAAGTTCGCTCCGACGACCACGCCTGCGACC
>RGVM01000897.1 GCA_010027295.1 Chitinophagia bacterium | reverse complement strand
ACCTGCCCCTCCTCACCCTCGCGCTCGCCGCATCCGGATTGGTTGCCCTTGCTGAAGACTGGCCCCAATGGGGCGGCAACGACCCCGGGCGCAACATGTACTCCACCGCCAAGGGCCTTCCTGACCGATTCGAGCCCGGCAAGATGAAGGCCGGCACGGAGGAGATCGACCTGGCCACCACCAAGAACGTGAAGTGGGTGGTCAAGCTCGGGTCCCAGTCCTACGGCAACCCCGTCGTCGCCGGTGGCAAGGTCTTCGTGGGTACCAACAACGAATCCCCCCGCGACAAGCGCCATGTCGGCGACCGATCCATCCTGATGGCCTTCGACGAAAAGACCGGGGCGTTCCTGTGGCAGCTCGTCGTGCCCAAGCTGAAGTCCGGCAAGGTCAACGACTGGGAAAACCTCGGGCTCCTCGCCGCCCCGCTGGTCGTCGGCAACCGCCTCTTCGTCGTCACGTCCCGTTGCGAGGTCCTCTGCCTCGACACCGAGGGCCAGCGCAATGGCAACGATGGCGACTTCAAGAACGACGCCGCCTACTTCGTCAAGGACACCCCCAAGGAGTCCGCTCCCCCCGAGTTGCTCCCGTCCGACGCCGACATCATCTGGCGTTACGACATGATGGACGAGCTGGGCGTGTTTCCGCACAACGCATCGAATTGCTCGGTCATCATGATCGACGGCGTCCTGCACGTTTGCACCTCCAACGGCCAGGATTGGACCCACGTCAACATCCCTTCGCCGAACTCCCCGAGCTTCATCGCGCTCGATCCCAAGACGGGGAAGCTCCTGGCCGAGGACAACGCGGGCATCGGGCCCCGCATCTTCCACGGGCAATGGACCTCCCCCTCCGCCGGGCGCGTCAACGGCAAGTGGCACGTCTATTACGGCGGGGGCGACGGCGTGGCCTACGCCTTCGACATCACCCCGTCCAAGGGCTCCGGCAAGCCCATCGTCCCCATCCTGCCCGGCACCCCCACTTCGCAGACGGAGGAGGCGGAGACCGACTACCTGAAGAAGGTGTGGTGGGTGGACATCAACCCTCCCGAG
>RGVM01000896.1 GCA_010027295.1 Chitinophagia bacterium | reverse complement strand
TGGCGCCGATCAACATCTTCTCCCCTTCATCGGGCCGTCCGATCACCACTCCCTCCCAGGACATTACCCTGGGTTGTTATCACCTGACGTGGTCCAAGCAGTTGCCGATCCGGGACAAGGAAAAGGTGCGTGATCTCTCGCTCTTTGCCGACATGGGCGAAGTAGAGTTCGCGTTGGCTGCGCGAAAGGTTCACATCCACGATGCCATCCGGTTGCGCAACCCGGACTTCGGGACCGACACGGTTTACGGAGACAAGGAAAGCCGCGTCATCGTGACCACGCCGGGTCGGGTTCGCTTCAACGAGATCTGGCCGGAGAAGCTGGGCTTCATCAACGTGTTGGTGAACAAGAAGGTTCTCGGCGACATCATCTGGCGTTGCTATCAGGTCACGGGCCAGTCCCAGACCGTGGAAGCGCTGGACCGGCTCAAGGACCTCGGGTTCCGCGAAGCGACCCGTTCGGGTGCCTCCATCGGGATCAGCGACATGGTGATTCCCGATGAAAAGGGCAACGTGATCGTCGAAGCCTACGACAAGCTTCGCGAAGTCACGGCGCACTACAATCGTGGGGTCATCACCAACGGGGAACGCTACAACCGGGTCATCGACATTTGGACGGAAGCGTCCGACCGGATCCAGAAGGCGCTGTTCCGCTCCATCGAGCACAACGAAGGCCGTCCCTTCCCCAATCCGCTGTTCATGATGGTGGACTCCGGAGCGCGGGGGAACCGGCAGCAGATCAAGCAGCTCTCCGGGATGCGGGGCCTCATGGCCAAGCCCTCCGGTGAGATTATCGAACGCCCCATTATCTCGAACTTCCGGGAAGGGCTTTCGGTGCTGGAATACTTCATCTCCACTCACGGAGCCCGAAAGGGTCTGGCCGACACCGCCTTGAAGACGGCCGACTCCGGATACCTCACCCGGAAGCTGGTCGACGTGGCGCAGGACGTCATCATCACCCAACTGGATTGCGGCACCGTCAACGGGATCACCGTTTCCCCCATTTACGAAGGGGACGAAGAAGTGGTGGACCTCAAGACCCGGGTCTAC
>RGVM01000895.1 GCA_010027295.1 Chitinophagia bacterium | reverse complement strand
TCCGAAGGCAGCGTGGACGCCTGGTGCCTGCCTGCCGAATCAATCGTTCAAATGCCTTCACCGCTTGATGCGGCTGATCTTCGTACCCTCCAGGCTCAAGCTTGCCATCAGCCCCTGTTGATCGGTGATGAACGCATAGGCATCGTCCCTCAGGGTGGAGGTCGACAGGTTCTTGGCTATCCCTTCGTTGACCGCGACTACGGTCGGGCCGACGCCGAATTCCCAACCTTTGGACGTGTCCAGGTAGCGGACGGCCTTGTCGCTCATCAGGAACACGACATAGGCATAGGTCTCGGCCCCGGCCTGCCAGCCCCACGAAGCAGACACCGTGTTGAAGTATCCGGTGACCTTCGTCCCGCGCATCAGCACGCCTTCACCATAGCTTCCGCCGAACACCAACCCGGCAGGTCACGTCCCTGCTGTTGCCACCAGCATGCCGTTGATGTCGCGTCGTAGGCGATCAGTCGCCACGTCGTCTGTACGCTATGGAACGTAGCCTGCTGACGACATGACAAGGTCTGCATGCGCTCAAGGCGTAACGGCGGCCTTTATCCACGCAATGACAGCGTCGTTGGCGAGGCGCGGTGTATCCAGATGGCCACCCGAGACCTCCAGGTATTGGTTCTTCGGGTTAGCGGGCAGCTTGTCGACGTAGTAGGACCTGATCCTCGAAAACAACGGGTCTCGTTCACCAATGACGGTCATCACAGGAACTCTGGCCGGGATGCGGGGCGCGGTGACCGACATTTCGGCGTCCGATGCGGGGTCGAAATAAGACAGGAAATTCCTGGCCGTAGTGATCACAGGTTGCTGACGGCCCTGGTTGATGTCGTTGAAACGTTCGTTAGAGTCACCCTTGCCTACGGCGACCAAAGCGCGTGCTTCATCGATGCTGTCTCGTACCGCCTTGAGACCTGGATACGTGTAGTAGCCAAGTGGTATGTGCCCTGGCGCCAACTGTACCAGTGCGTCAACGTCACCCGCGCGGGCGGCGTAGGCCATGCCTGTCGGTACGCCCATGCTGTGGCCAGCGATGACGATCCTGGTAG
>RGVM01000894.1 GCA_010027295.1 Chitinophagia bacterium | reverse complement strand
CCGGAGGCCGAATCCGAGCTCGTTGCGGGATATCAGGTGGAGTACTCTTCGACCCCCTATCTGCTGTTCATGATCGGGGAATACCTCAACATCGTGATGATGTGCGCGATGCTCACCATCCTGTTCTTCGGCGGATGGCATAGCCCGGTTCCGATCCCCGTCGGCGACATGCCTGACTGGCTGATCTCCCTCGGCTCCTTCCTGATGTTCGCCGTCAAGGTCATTTTCTTTTTCTTCCTCTTCGCAATGGTGAAGGCGATCGTTCCCCGGTACCGCTATGACCAGCTGATGAGACTGGGCTGGAAAATCTTCCTTCCGACCTCTCTCGTGGCCGTCGTGCTGGTCTCCGGATACCGCGTCTTCACCCATCAGCTCGGGATCTAGGGTATCAGGCATGTCTATCGCCCAGGCCATCAAAGGCGCGATGCTGACGGACTTTCTCTCGGCGTTCGCGCTGTCCATGCGCCAGTTTTTCACGCGCAAGGCCACGATCAATTATCCCTTCGAGAAGGGCCCTCTGTCGTCCCGCTTCCGGGGTGAGCACGCTCTGCGGCGCTATCCCAACGGCGAGGAACGCTGCATCGCATGCAAGCTCTGCGAGGCGATCTGTCCCGCCCAGGCGATCACGATCGAAGCCGAGCCCCGCGAGGATGGAAGCCGCCGGACGACCCGCTACGACATCGACATGGTGAAGTGCATCTATTGCGGCTTCTGTCAGGAGGCCTGTCCGGTGGACGCCATCGTGGAGGGCCCGAACTTCGAGTTCGCCACAGAGACCCGCGAGGAGCTCTACTATGACAAGGAGCGCCTTCTGGACAATGGCGACCGCTGGGAACGGGAAATTGCAAGAAATCTGGAACTGGACGCCCGCTATCGATAGAAGGCATGCGCGCAGCTTGCGGGGGCTGCGAGTCGGACTGAAGCTTAAGCTCCATCTGGAGCGGTTTGGATCTTGAACAGGCGGGAAACAGCGTGCTGCTGATCGCGTTTTACATTCTCTCGACGGTGGTCGTGATGTCGGCCCTGTTCGTCATAGCGGCGCGCAACCC
>RGVM01000893.1 GCA_010027295.1 Chitinophagia bacterium | reverse complement strand
GACGCCGAAGATGCGGGGTGCGTTGGGGAGGTCGCGGCCGAACTGGAGCCAGTGGTTGAAGTAGTCGCCCAGGTGGTATCCCAGGAAGGGGAGCATGGCGAAGGGGTCGCGGCGCACCTTCCCTATCTCGCCGAAGGCGGCGGCTGTCA
The DNA here is from genome assembly GCA_010027295.1 of Chitinophagia bacterium. GTDB lineage: Bacteria > Bacteroidota > Bacteroidia > Chitinophagales > Chitinophagaceae > Pollutibacter. The sequence goes on along the minus strand of RGVM01000893.1, from coordinate 900 downwards.
TTTCGCTGCCCATAGTTGCGGCGAGGTAGACGCCGAAATTCCAGTTGAAGGCCTGGTAGACGAGAGGTACGGCCGAGCTGCGGCGCCCACCGAAGACGAAGGCGGTGATGGGCACGCCTTCTGGGTCCTCCCAATGGGCGTCGATGGCGGGGTTCTGCGAGGCGGGTGCGGTAAAGCGGGCATTGGGGTGAGCGGCGGGCTTGCCAGATGCGGGGTCATAGGGCTTTCCGTGCCAGTCGGTGAGTCCTTCCGGCACTTCCTTGGTCATTCCTTCCCACCATACGTCGCCATCCTTCGTGACGGCCACGTTGGTGAAGATTGTGTTGGCCCGGATGGAGGCCATGGCGTTGGGGTTCGACTTCTCATTGGTGCCGGGCGCGACGCCGAAGTAACCCGCCTCCGGGTTGATGGCACGGAGTCGCCCGTCTGTGCCTTTGAAGATCCAGGCGATGTCGTCGCCCACGGTGCTGACCTTCCACCCGCCCAGTTCGGCGGGCGGAATCATCATGGCGAAGTTGGTCTTACCGCAGGCGCTAGGGAAGGCGGCCGCTATGTAGGACTTCTCCTGCGTGGGCGATTCCACGCCCATAATGAGCATGTGTTCGGCGAGCCAGTTCTCTTCGCGACCCATAGTACTGGCGATGCGGAGGGCGAAGCACTTCTTCCCGAGAAGGGCGTTCCCGCCGTAGCCGCTGCCGTAGGAAATGATGAGGCGGTCTTCGGGGAAATGCGAGATATACTTGAGGTTGGGGTTGCAGGGCCATTTCACGTCTGGCTGGCCAGGGCGAAGGGGTGCGCCGAGCGTATGGACGCACTTGACGTAGTCGGTCGTGATATGGGGCCGGACGGCCTCACCGATACGTGTCATGATGCGCATGGTGTGGCGACTGCAATGAAGCA
>RGVM01000892.1 GCA_010027295.1 Chitinophagia bacterium | reverse complement strand
TTCGGCATCGGTGCCGACGGGCTGATGGTGCTCGGGGATGCACCCGGTTATGACTTCTCGATGCTGTACTGGAATGCCGATGGCAGGCCCGGCAGCATGTGCGGCAACGGGGCGAGATGCATCGTGGCCTTTGCGCACCGGCTCGGCATTGAAAGGGACAGGTACCGCTTCCTGGCGCCCGACGGCATGCATGAGGCCTTTCGGGAGGCCGACGGCACCGTGCGGCTGCGGATGTCGGACGTTGGGGCGGCCGAATCGGTCGATGGCGACCATTTCCTCGATACCGGATCTCCGCACTATGTGCGGTTCACGGGGGAATTGGACGCATTGGATGTGGATCGCGAGGGGCGTGCCATCCGACATTCGAGCCGCTTCGAGAGGGAGGGCGTCAACGTGAACTTCGTGCAGCGGCTCGAAGGGGGCGGGCTATTCGTGCGGACCTTCGAGCGGGGTGTGGAGGCCGAGACGATGAGTTGCGGCACAGGGGTGACAGCCAGTGCGCTGGTATCGACCGAGGGCGCCGCGGGACGACAAGCAATAGCTATCAAGACGCTGGGAGGCCGGCTGCGGGTGGACTTCGATGCCGTCCCCGGCCTGGGCTTCCGAAACATCTGGCTCGTCGGACCGGCCACGTTCGTCTATATCGGTGAGGTGGACACGGAAGACATAAAAGCTTAGGATAAAACAACGGGAAGATGATCAGTGTACGGGTATATGGCATCCTTATCGACGAGTCGCGCAGGGTGCTGGTGAGCGACGAGTTCATCAGGGGCGCCTACTACACCAAGTTTCCCGGAGGGGGGCTGGAGTTCGGCGAGGGCACCCGTGACTGCCTGCGCCGGGAGTTCATGGAGGAGATGGGACTCAGCGTCGAAGTCGGCAGGCATATCTATACGACAGACTTCTACCAGCGATCCGCCTTCAATCCAGACCACCAGATCCTATCCATCTACTACGAGGCCAGGGCGCTGGAACCCATCCGGGTGTCCTTGCGCGAGGCGCCCTTCCAGTTCGACGAGGGGCAGCTGGAAGTGTACCGGCAAAGAGGCG
>RGVM01000891.1 GCA_010027295.1 Chitinophagia bacterium | reverse complement strand
GAAACCGGCGTCATCCAACCCATGAAGGAAATCGGCGATATCTGCGCCCGCCATGGCGTCCTCTTCATGAGCGATGCCACCCAGGCTGTCGGGAAAATCCCCGTACACCCGAAAGAAGTGGGCGTACACCTCATAGCCTTCACCTCGCACAAAATGTACGGCCCCAAAGGCGTGGGCGCCCTCTATGTCAGCCGCAAGTCGCCCCGGGTAAAAGTGACCGCCCAGATGGATGGCGGCGGCCACGAACGGGGAATGCGCTCCGGCACCCTCAACGTACCCGGTATCGTGGGCTTCGGCAAAGCGGCTGAAATCGCCCGCAAAGAAATGGCCCAGGATGCAGAGCGCCTGAGCAAGCTGCGCGACAAACTCGAAGCCGCTTTCGTCAATTCCCTCGAAGAGGTGTATGTCAACGGCAACCGCGAACACCGCATGCCGCACGTGACCAACATCTCCTTCAAGCACGTCGAAGGGGAAGGCCTTATGATGACCTTCAACCAGAATATCGCCCTGTCTTCGGGCTCTGCCTGTACCTCGGCTTCGTTGGAACCCTCCTACGTGCTGGTCGCCCTGGGCCTGGGCGACGACCTGGCCCACTCCTCCCTGCGCTTCAGCCTCGGCCGCTTCACGACAGAGGAGGATGTGGACTATACCATCGGACGCATCGCAGCCGGGGTCAACCACATGCGCGACCTCAGCCCCATCTGGGAGATGTACAAGGAAGGCGTGGACCTCAACTCCGTACAGTGGAGCGAACACTAAATAATCACGAAATGCTTGTTTTTCAACCTATAAAATACCCTCATTATGGCTTATTCCGATAAAGTAATCGAGCACTTCACCCATCCGCGCAACGTGGGCACCCTGGATAAAAGCGATAAAAACGTAGGCACCGGCTTGGTCGGCGCCCCCGAATGCGGCGACGTCATGCGCCTCCAAATCCAGGTGGACCCCAACACGAACACCATCGTGGATGCGAAGTTCAAGACCTTCGGCTGTGGCTCCGCCATCGCTTCTTCCTCCCTGGCCACCGAATGGCTCAAAGGAAAGACC
>RGVM01000090.1 GCA_010027295.1 Chitinophagia bacterium | reverse complement strand
CCGGTCCCCTGACGACGATATCCATCAACATCTCCTCGCTGCTCGGCGTACTCGTGGGCGGCACCCTGTCCGACCGATGGGTGCAGCGCAACCTGCGGGGCCGTGTCTACACCAGCGCCATCGGCCTGTCGCTCACCGTTCCGGCCATGCTGCTGATGGGGTACGGCCAGAGCCTGGCGCCGGTGCTCCTGGCGGCCGGACTCTTCGGATTCGGATTCGGGATGTTCGATACCAACAACATGCCCATCCTCTGTCAGTTCGTGCCGGAGCGGAGCCGGGCCACGGCCTATGGCTTCCTCAACACCTGCGGGATCTCCAGCGGTGCGCTGGTGACCCAGTTCCTGGGCAAGTCCACCGACGCCGGCAACCTCGGCCGCGACTTCGCCATGCTGGGCGCTGTCGTCGTCATCGCCATGATGCTGCAACTGGCATTCCTGAAACCGAAGCGAGAACCCGCCATGTGATGGCACACACTTTCCAACCGCCGACATGAGAACCTACGTGCAAGCCATCCTCTTAGCCATCGCGGCGACGCTCGCCGGATGCCATGCCCGTCCGCCCGCGGAGGCGGCCGGAGGAACCCTGCCCGGCGCCAGGGCCATGGCCATGACCGTGCCGGTGCTGATAGGGCTTCCCCAGAACTCGGTGCAGCACATCGAACTGGACATACCCGCAGGGTATGAGGGCGGCGTCCTGGAATCGCTGACCTGCGCGCTGGGTGACGGTTCGCAAGCCCTGGTGTCGGAGGTGGGTCTCTGGCGGACCGACACGGCCGACTTCATACGTCCCAGCCGCATTGCAAGCGCCACCGTCCGGGGACGTACCCTGACGGTTCGCTCCGAAGCGGCTTTGCCGCCCGGACGCCATCATCTCTGGGTCACCCTCGATCCTTCATCCCGCTGTGTCGCGGGCGACCGCATCCGGTTCGGTTGTGCATCCATCCGGATCCGGCGGCCCGGCTCGAAGGCTTCTGTCATCCGTTTCGAGGGATCCCTGCGCACCCATCCCGTCGGTTCCGTCGTGCGAAGGGCGGGCGATGACGGCGTGCATACCTACCGCATCCCCGGCATCGTGTCCACCGACAAGGGAACGTTGCTGGCCGTGTATGACATCCGCTACCGCAACAGCCGCGACCTGCCCGGCGACGTGGATGTGGGCCTCAGCCGCAGCACCGACGGCGGCAGGACATGGTCGCCCATGAAGGTGATCATGGACATGGGTGCGCCCCACGAGAACAACGGCATCGGCGACCCCGCCATCCTCTTTGACCCCGTCACGAAGCGTGTCTGGGTGGCGGCGCTCTGGAGCAAGGGCAACCGATCCATCGCGGGCTCCAAGCCAGGCCTCTCGCCGGATACCACGGGACAGTTCGTGCTGGCCTGGAGTGACGACGACGGCCTGAGCTGGTCGGCCCCCTACAGCATCACGCCGCAGGTGAAGGACCCCGCCTGGCACCTCTTCTTCCAGGGCCCCGGCAACGGCATCGCCATGCAGGACGGAAGGCTCGTCTTCGCCGCGCAGTACTGGGACGAGAACCGGATGCCCTGGTCGACCCTCATCCACAGCGGCGACCACGGCGCCAGCTGGAAGGGCTCCATCCGCGGGCCCAGGTCGAACACCACCGAGAGCCAGGTAGTGGAGACATCCCCGGGCACCCTCATGCTCAATATGCGCGACAACCGCCGGGGATCGAGGGCGGTGGCCGTCACCCGCGACCTGGGAGCAAGCTGGTCGGAGCACCCGACCTCGCGGAGCGCCCTACCGGAGCCCGTCTGCATGGCCAGCCTGATCCGCGCCGGTGTGAACGTCTCCGGCGTCCAGCGTGAGGTGCTCTTCTTCAGCAATCCCCGCAGCACCCAGGCCCGTGTCGACATGACCGTGCAGGCCAGCGTCGACCTGGGCGAGACCTGGCCCGAGGCGTACCGGCTCCTGGTCGACCAGCGCCTCTGCTACGGGTACTCCTCGCTGGTCCGCATCGACAAAGACACCGTCGGACTGCTCTACGAGGGCAGCGGCGACCTGTATTTCATTCCCATTCCCGTTGCAGAGATCCTTCGATGAAAGAGATGACCTATTCCAGGGAAGAGCTGACCTCCCTGCGTGACTTCTACCGCCGTCAGTTGCTGGAGGATACCGTACCGTTCTGGTTCCCCCGCTCCTACGACCATGAACACGGGGGATTCCTGTTCATGCGCGACGCCAACGGCACGCTGATCGACGACGACAAGGCCGTCTGGATCCAGGGTCGCGCCGTCTGGACCCTCTCGACCCTCTACAACACGGTGGAGCGGCGGCCCGAATGGCTCGAGGGCGCCCGGCTCGGCATGGAGTTCCTCGACCGCCACTGCTTCGATGCCGACGGGCGGATGTTCTTCCATGTCACGCGCGATGGGAGGCCCATCCGCAAGCGGCGTTATTTTTTCTCGGAGACCTTCTACGTCATCGGCTCGGCAGCCTATGCGCGCGCGACGGGCGATGACAGCTATGCGGAGAAGTCACGGCGCGTCTTCGAGCGTTGCGTGGAGTACGCCACCGTGCCGGGACTCCTCGTGCCCAAGTTCACCGACACGCGACCCGCCAAGGGCATCGGCGTGCCGATGATCATGACCAACACGGCGCAGGAGTTGCGCGCCAACATCGGCCACGATGGATGTGACGAGCGCATCGCGGGCTGGATCGCCGAGATCGGGCGGGATTTCGTGAAGGACGATATCCGCTGCGTGATGGAACAGGTGGCGCCCGACGGCGCCATCATCGACCATATCGACGGCCGCACCCTCAACCCCGGCCATGCCATCGAAGGCGCCTGGTTCATCCTGAACGAGGCCCGACATCGCGGCGGTGACGCGGCCCTCGTCTCGCTCGGCTGCCGGATGATCGACTACATGTGGGCGCGCGGATGGGACGAAGCACATGGCGGCATCCTCTATTTCCGCGACGTGTACGGCCGGCCGGTGCAGGAGTACTGGCAGGACATGAAGTTCTGGTGGCCGCACAACGAGGCCATCATCGCGACGCTGATGGCATTCCTCATGACCGGCGAACTCCGCTACGCCGAGATGCACCGAAAGGTCCATGCCTGGGCCTACGGGCATTTCCACGACAAGGCCCACGGCGAATGGTACGGCTACCTGCATCGCGACGGCAGCCTCGCGCAGACGGCCAAGGGCAACCTCTTCAAGGGTCCCTTCCATCTTCCCCGGCAGGAATGGATCTGCCAGCAGATGCTCTCGGAACACCTGGGGGAGGGGCTCGGCTGAGGTGGCATTTCTGAACGTGGAGAGGCCTGCGGAGGCGGCCCCCCGCGACCGGCAAACAAGGCATGATGCGATACCCGGCCAACATGGCAGCCATTTGGCTCTACCTCCTGCTGGCGGTGGCATCCACATCCACCGCGCAGCGGGCATTTTCCATCGACAGGCTCTTCACCGACCACATGGTGCTGCAGCAGGGCGTGAACGTGCCCGTCTGGGGTCGTGCCCGGCCCGGCGCCACCGTCACCCTCTCGCTGGCCGGCGTCCGCGCCGAGGCGCGGGCGGATGCGCAGGGCCGTTGGGCGGCCTTCCTGCCAAGCATGGATTACGGCGGCCCCTACGACCTCACCCTCTCGGCGGGCGAGACCCTGGTGCTCCATGACGTCATGGTGGGGGAAGTGTGGCTGGCCTCCGGCCAGTCGAACATGGAATGGACCATGGGGGCGGGTGTGGGCCCAAACACGCAGCAGGAGATAGCGACGGCCGAGTTCCCCGGGATTCGATACTACACCGTGCCCCGCCGCACGGCTATGCAGCCGCTCGACGACACCGAGCCGGGCCGATGGCTGCCCGTCAACCCGACGACCGTCAAGGATCTCTCCGCCGCCGCCTATTTCTTCGCCCGGGAACTCCACCGCGGACGCAAGGTGGCCGTCGGCATCCTCAGCGCGTCCTGGGGCGCCACCGGCGCTCAGGCCTGGATAAGTCCGGACATGCTGTCCACGCATCCCGACTTCAGGGAACGCATGCTGCAGATGGACCGAGACCCTGCCCGCTGGGAGGCCAACGTCCGACAGAACATCGAGAACGACCGCACCCGCGACAGCCTGGCGGCCGCCTCGCTCACAGGTCTGCAGCAGGGCGTGACCTCCCCCGGCTATAACGACAGCACATGGAAGCAGGTCGCCTACCCCATAGACATGGAGAAGGCGGGCAAGCCCGGCTTCTGGGGCATCGGCTGGTTCGCAACGCGATTCGAAGCCCCCAAGGCGCTGAAGGGCAGGGCCTGCACCCTGCGGCTCTACATAAGGGGCAGGGAAGCGCAGGTATACCTGAACGGCTCGCCGGTAGGCAGGTTCCAGAACCCCGAGCAGGAGGTGGAATGTCAGATTCCGGAGCGACTGTTACGCGAAGGCGAAAACCGGCTCGTCGTACGGCTTTACCAGCACTGGGGCGCCGGGATGGTCGGAAGCCCATCCGCAGTCCCGGTTGTCAAAGACGGCAAGGCAGGTATAAAGATCGAGCTGACAGGTCCCTGGCGTTGCAATACCGACCTCGAACGGCCGCTCCCCCAGATGCAGGGCTATTACGGCCAGCCGACGGTGCAGTACAACGCTCGCATCGCCCCCGTGATCCGATACGGCATGCGCGGCATCCTCTGGTACCAGGGTGAGGGAAACGCTTCCAGGGCCTTCCAGTACAGAAGCCTCTTCCCTATGCTCATACATGACTGGCGCATCCAGTCGCGGCAGGGCGCCCTGCCATTCCTGTTCGTTCAGCTCGCAAACTACCGCGACAGGAAGCCCGAACCCGGCGACGACACCTGGGCCGAGCTCCGGGAGGCGCAGTCCCTGGCCCTACAGCTGCCGGCGACGGGCATGGCCTGCGCCATCGACATTGGGGAGGCCATCGACATCCACCCGCGCAACAAGCTTGACGTGGGCCGACGGCTCTATCTTGCCGCCCGACACGTCGCCTACGGCGAGGATGTCGTCCACTCGGGCCCTGTCTATACATCCCACACCCTCGAAGACGGCAGCATCAGGCTACGATTCTCGTCCACCGGCGGCGGACTCACGACGCGCGACGGACAGCCGCCCCGCGGCTTCGCCATCGCCGGAGCCGACGGCACCTACCATTGGGCCGATGCCCGGATCGACGGGAACACAGTCGTCCTACGCTCAGCCGCCGTGGCCAAACCGGAAACCGTCCGATACGCCTGGGCAACGAACCCGGATGTAAACCTTTGCAACCGCGAGGGACTGCCGGCCACACCCTTCCGGACGGACAGGCGACGGCTCACCACCGAATGAGCCGTTCACATCACTCCATTTCCCCGACGGCACTTTCCACTCAATGACATAACCCGACTCATAAAAATTACTTCATCATGAAAGGCATGAAGACAATCCAGCCCCTACTGGCCATCACCCTGATGACACTCGGCCTTATATCCGCGGCCATCGCCGGAATGACTGTCGATCGTGTTCCGTACAAGGACGACCCCGATGCCATCATCGGTATCTGGAAGAACGGCGAGGGCACGGGGCATATCCAGATCAGCCGGAACGGGGAGAAATACCAAGGCAGGATCGTCTGGCTCAAGGAACCCATCGACCCGGAGACAGGCAAGCCGAAACTTGACAAGCAACATCCCGACGAAGCCGCCCGAAACAGGCCCATCATGGGACTCATCAACATGTGGGGGTTCCATTTCTCCAAGCAGGGGGTATGGGAAGGAGGAAAGATCTACGACCCCAAGAAGGGAAGCACCTACAGCTGCACCATCCGGATGAAGGATGACAACACGCTCGAAGTAAGGGGATACATCGGCATCTCCCTGATCGGACGGACGGATGTCTGGACGCGTCAGGCCTCCCGGTGACATACCTGCCGGACAAAGACCCGGTAAGTTTTAGAGGGTTTTCAACGCACCATGTCTGATGAGAAGTGGGCATCCCTGTGCCAGGTGTCCGGCATTCCATCCCGGGTACGGCGGAGGGCCAGGCAAGTACTCGGGTGGAATTATTACAAAAGCGGTAATTTCAGGATATGGCCGGCAGCTATAAACTGAAGGACCTCTCCCGGATGCTCAACATGTCGCCCTCGACGGTCTCGAAGGCGCTGAACGACTACCCCACCATCAGCCAGATGACCCGCGACAGGGTCAAGGAACTGGCCCGACGCGTGAACTACACGCCCGACCCCACGGCCATCTCCTTCAAGCGGAAGAAGAGCTTCACCCTCGGCGTGGTCATCCCCAACCTGCTGGACCATTTCTACACCATCGCCGTCAGCGGCATCGAGGAGTCGGCCATGGCGAACGGCTACAAGGCCATCGTCTCACAACACTACGAGGACGTGGGCCGAGAGGTCGAGATCGCCGAGATGATGGCTCGCAACCGCGTCGACGGACTGATCGTCTCCATCTCGAGGGAGACGACCGACATCCTGCATTTCCGGCAACTGGAGGCCGAGGGCATACCCGTCGTGTACTTCGTGCGACGCCCAGGGGAGGACGACGTTTTCCACGTGACCAGCAACGTATACAAGGGCACGGCCGACGCGGTGGACTTCCTCCATGCGCGCGGCCACCGCAGGATAGGGCATATCCTGGGCCCCGCCTCCCTACAGGCGACACGCGACCGACAGCAAGGCTATGCGGATGCGCTTCGAACCCATGGCATACCCCTCGACGACAACATCCTCGTACACTCCAACCTGTCTGAGGAAAGTACGGTGATCGCCGTCGAACAGCTGGCATCCCTGGATACCCCGCCGACCGCCATCATCGCATTCAAAGACCAGCTGGCCCTAGACGCCATGCTGCACCTCAAAAGGAACCGCCGGGGCGATCCGCCCATCGAGTTCGTGGGATTCGGCAACCTGCCGCTCTTGAAATACCTCGACAACCCGCCCCTGGCGACCCTGGAGGAACAATGCGCGAGCATAGGAAGCCGTGCCGCCGAAATGCTGATGGCCCGCATCTCCGATCCGGACATGCGGACCGGGAACCGCTCGGTCAGCTTCGACTGCCGGATTCTTGTACTGAAGTGAAACCCTGCCTTCCCGGCCCGTAAATCACGCGGGAACAAATTCTGCAGTATGGCATCGGGAAGCAGGGAAAGGATAGTAGAGCCTTGGTCCTATTTCTCCTCGTGATACTCCTCGTCAGAGTTGATGTCCCAGACGGCGTCCTTGTCCGCACCTCCCGCCAGCATGGACTCCACCGCATGGAAAGCGGTCAGCATGGAGTGATCCTGGTTGTTGTATTTGTGGAGTCCGTTCCGCCCCATGGGATACAGGTTGGGGATGGAAGACATAAAAGACCTCACTTTGCCGATATCGGAATAGGAGCCGGTATAGGAAGGATAGGCTTTCGGGCAGCGCACCACGGTGCCGTCAAGGAAATTCTCGGCATAGAGGATTCCGATCTTCTCCAATTCCTTCAAAGCCAGTTGTATGAGGTCGGCGTCGTCCATATGCCACAGGTCGTCGGTTTCATGGCAGAAATACTCGGCACCGACCCAGGCGCCATCCCCCGAAACCATGAAGGGGCTCCAGTTGTTGAATATCTGCATCCGGCCCACTGTCACGCCCTTGTCCTGTATGTAGATCCAGTTATCGCGGATGAATTCCCCGCCCTCCTTCTCGAACCTCAGTTCTGAGAGCTTCAGACCCACGATCAGGAAATCCCTGTACTCCAGGGTGCGGAAGACATCATTCACCTCATCCTGCACCGCGGGGGCCATGGCTTTTGCCAGATCCTGCAAGGGCATGGTGCTGAACACTTCATCGCAATCGACCGAATATTCCACACCCCCCTGGGTGTATCGGACCTGCCTGATCCTGCCCCCTTCCAGGGCAAGAGCGGTAACCCTCGACTGCATCGATATCCTGACCCCTGCCTTCGTGCATTCATCCGCTACTTTCTCCCAGAGCATACCGGGACCTTTCGCCGGATAGAGGAACTTCTCGATCAGGGAAGTAGCCGACCCTCTGGATTGGCCGTTGCCCAAACCCACCATCTTCTTCAGACTATGCCAGACCAGCTCCGGGATCTTCAGTGACTTGACCCGCTGCCGGCCCCACTCGGCGCTGATCTCAGTACAGGGCTTCCCCCATACCTTGCGGGTATAGTCCTTGAAGAACATCTGGTAAATCTCCCTGCCGAACCGGTTGATATAGAAGTCCTCGAGGTTCTTCTCCGGTCGAATGGGGCGGACCCACGACAGGAAGAGGTCGCGTGCGATGCGCAGTGTCCTCTTCTTGCCAAGGTTCAGGACAAGATTCATGCTGAGCTTCAACGGATAGTCATACATCCGCTGTTTGAAGTAGATGCGCGATTGCCTCGGTCGAATCATCATGGCGTCCTTGGCGCTCCTCCACAAAAGGCTGTCGATCTGCTTCTTTCGGCTGTGATAGCCAATCTCGCTGTGATACTGTGAAGTGTCCAATAC
>RGVM01000890.1 GCA_010027295.1 Chitinophagia bacterium | reverse complement strand
CCGGCCACGCTGGATGCCCTCCAATCGAAAGGCTACAAGTTCGCGACCGTCTCCGAGTTGATTGCGATGGACCGCCCAGCCGCCCCGCGGCTCTTGGCCGCGGGCGACTTGACGAGCTCCGCGTCGACCGTAACGGTCGCCTGGGCTGGGCTGACAAGCCCAGACTCAGCGAGGGTAGGATAGGCGGACGGGTCCAGTGCAAGGACCAATCAACCTTATACCCGTCTGCCCTCTTCGGGGCATCCAGAAAACTCTTTGGACCCCCGCCCCTCTGCTCAGTCTCCCGGCCAGCGGAATCCGCCGCCGGAGCCTGGCTGTTCGTGGCTGGGTCGGCCGAACCAGACGACGATCCTTCAAGGACGCCTCTGTCCGCCTCCCCACCTTCCTGGAAGACCTCATCGCTGAGACCTTCCAGGGCCTTGCTGCCAAACACTTCGGCGAACTCCTCTCTGCGGGAGATTCGCCCGAAGCCGGAGGGCATGAGCGAGAGCCAATCCTCCGCAGTGGAGGGGCTCTTGCCCATGTCCCTCACCAGACCCTTCACCGCCTGGTAAGAGTCCCAGTTGGCATGGTCGAAGGCGTCGTTCCACAGCAGCCAGAGCTCATCACGATCTCCGGTCTGCCGGTCAACGATGTCCAGGATGGATGCCCGGAACGACGCACCATTCTCCCACGTGAAGCGGGAAATGATAACGTCGTTGGCAGCCCACAGGAGCGGCTGATCCCGATCGCCGGCATCCATGGACATTATCTTAATGACGACTTCGGCATCGGACGGGACACCGGGCAAAGCACCGGCTCCCGGCTCGAACTTCGGCAGGTAGTGAATGTGACATCTACCTCCGAGTCCGAGCTTCTGCAGCGCCGGACCGCACTGCAGCCCCCTGAGCAAGATGCTCAGGAGCAAGTGCTTGCGCGTAAAATGGAACACCGTTCCCACGAGATCGATGTCCACCCGTCGGAGGGTCATCTCGAGAGCCTCCGGGACAACTCCCGAGGCGCTCGAATGCCCTTGACAGGCTCGGAATATAAAGGTTCCGAGCGCAGTCT
>RGVM01000889.1 GCA_010027295.1 Chitinophagia bacterium | reverse complement strand
ATCACCGAATGTTATTCCGAGACCCAGTTCGACCCGAAGTTCCGCGACGCGAAATTGAAAGTCATCGTAGGCCTCTCGAATGACCAGGCAGGCCCGGCAGACGGTCATCGGATCCGGATCCGGTTCCGGGAACCTTCCGGGAGGACCATGGAATCTAAAGAGGTGCTTCAGGCTGTCTCAAGCCTACCAGGCCTGAGTTCGGCTCGGCAGACGGTGGAATTGGATTTCGCTGCTCCGGCAAGGTGGGATTCGGACCATCCGAACCTTTACGAAATGACCGTTTCCTTAGAAATGGGGGAGGCTCCCATCGAGACGGTGGTTCGGAGAGTCGGATTCTGCCAAACCGAGGTCGTCGGCAACCAGGTGAAGGTCAATGGAATGCCGATCAAGGTCCGGGGCATTCTCCGATTCGACCAGTTCAAGAACGAGGGTTCGGCAGTCCCGGAGGAAATCGATGTGTTGGATCCCATCCTATTCCGGAACGCCAACTGCAACTACCTGCGTTCATGGCCAGCCTCCGACAGTTTTTACGACAGCTGCGACGAGGCGGGGTTATTCGTCCACGGCGAGATGCCAATTTCCTTCCAAGGTGTGGTTCCTGAGGGCACGACAGAGGATTTCCTGAAGGCCGCCGACGAGCTTCTGAACCACGTCCGCCACCACCCATCCGTGATCTTCTGGTCGTTGGGAAATGAGTCGGAATGGAGCCAACCGTTCAGCGAACTGGCGCGCTACATCAGGCGTCAGGACCCGAACCGTCCAATCTTTGAATGCCAGCCATTCGGGAACGCGGAATGGCCGCTCCTGAACTTAGACGCGGTCCATTATCCCCTGCTAGATCTGGGAGGCTACACCGAATGGTACAGACCGGTTCTCTTCACCGAATACCACCATGTAAACACGGAAAGTCTTGCTGAGAACCTCAGAGATCCCGGTGTCCGTGACTATTGGGGAGGTGCGTTCCAACGCATGTGGGAGAAAATGTATGCCGCTCCTTCGATCCTCGGTGGATGCGTTTTTGCAGGAGTGGACTACCAGGATCCGCAATAT
>RGVM01000888.1 GCA_010027295.1 Chitinophagia bacterium | reverse complement strand
CCGTCCTGCTTGCCGATGGCATAGACGGAGACGATGTTGGGATGGCTGATGGGGGCGAGCGACTGAGCCTCCGCTTCGAAGCGCCGGAGGTATTGTTGATCGGCGGCGAGTTCGGGTTTGAGGAGCTTGAGGGCGACGCTTCGCTGTAGGGAGATCTGTCGGGCGAGGAAGACTTCACCCATGCCGCCGCGTCCGATGAGCCTTTCGATGGTGAAGTCACCCAGGGTCCGGCCGATGAGCCGGAGCGGGTCGAGCAAGACGGGTGTGGGGTTGCTCTCGGACTGGCTCATCCGTTTGCTTGCGGTGCTCCACGAAGGGGTATCGTCACGATGTCGTTTCCGCCGAGATTGTTCTATGGAATAGCGGGGAATGTCGCGGAGATGGGTTCATCAGTAGGCGTTCTTGTCCCGGAGCGCGCGGGTGAAGGTGAGGAGGATGATCCGCAGGTCGAGCCAGATGGACCAATGGGCGATGTAATAGAGGTCGTATTGGACACGTTTGCGGAGTGAGGTGTTGCCACGCCATCCATGGACTTGTGCCCAGCCGGTCATGCCGGCTTTGGCGGAATGGCGGAGCATGTAGCGAGGGATCGATTCTCGGAACTTGTTGATGAAGTAGGGGCGTTCTGGGCGAGGTCCGACGAGGCTCATCTCGCCGACAAGCACGTTCCAAAGCTGAGGGAGTTCGTCGAGGCTTGTCTTACGGAGAAAGGTACCCAAGCCGGTCCGCCTATCATCTTGTTGTTTGGCCCAGACGGGGCCGGAATCGGTCTCGGCATTCACCCGCATGGTACGGAACTTGATCATTCGAAAGCGTCGACCGTTGAGTCCCATTCGCTCTTGGAAGTAGAGGACTGGCCCGCCGTCGGAAAGCTTGATGGCGATGGCGATGGCGGCTAAGAGCGGGGAGAGGATCAGCAGGCCGAAGAGAGCGCCGGTGATATCCATCAACCGTTTGGCGGCGTGGTCGGCCAAAGATTGAGAGGAGGCCCGGAGATTGAGGAGGGGCAAGCCCTCCATCTCGTCGACTTGGACGGACATGGAAGCGAGT
>RGVM01000887.1 GCA_010027295.1 Chitinophagia bacterium | reverse complement strand
GTAGAAGGCATGGTCGTACTGGTCTATGATGGCGATGCAGGAGCTGTCGCCGCGGAAGGTGAACATCCGGTTGCCGAGCAGGGACTCCCTGGAGTTCCTCGAAGAGAGCTGGGGCTTGTTGTCAAATATGCTCTGATAGTAGTAGTTGAGTGTGCGGTTGATCCATCTCCGGTTCCCGGTCAAGGGATTGTAGACCAGCAGCCGGTTCTCGGTGGTCATGAGGATGTCTCCCGATGGGAGGGTGAGGGTGTTGAGTCCGATGTCGTACTCCGCGTTCAGGCGGAACAGGTCCTTCTGATTCCCTTTTCGATCGAATCGGGTGAGGGTTACGTATTCCTTACCGGTTTTCTTGTCCTCTCGGACCCTGAGGCCGAGGAAGGCGATGTCCTTTCCCGCCCCCGTCGGGGTGAGGGTACGGCTGAGGTATCTGAGGTAATCGGTTTCCCAGAGCAGCTTGCCTTTGCGTCCGTCGACGGCGATGACCTTCGAATAGAACGTGACGTACACGAGGTCGTCGGTGCCGTCGAGGTTGAGGTCGGCGAGCAGGGGTTTGGTGAAGAAGTCCTTGCCATAGGTGAAGTAGCTGGAGACCTTGAACAGGGTGCGGTTGTCACCCTTCCTCCATCCGGAGAAGTCATCGAGGTAGAAGGACCATATCTTCTTTCCGAGGATGGGTTCGACGGCGCAGACCTCGCCGGTCTCGGTGGCGTAGACGATGGCCGTGCGGTTACCGATGCGGAGGGTGACGGGTTCGTGTTCGACGTCTCCGGACGTGGGGATGTTCCAGAGGGTGCGTCCGAGCGGGGTGGTGCAGAGGAACTCCTCGTTGTCGTTGCCGAAGTAGAGTCGGCCGTCGTGGAGGAGGATGCCGTTGACGTCCATGTCGCCGAGGGCCTCGTTGGCGAAATGGGCGACGGGTCTGCCGTTGGCGCGTTGCAGGACGTGGATGCCGGAGAGACTGTCGGAGAAGTGCCAGTCCATGAACTGGCTGCCGTTGGAGCCCATGATGAGGAGGTCGTCCTTGAGCAGCACGTTGGCCCGGAAGCTGGC
>RGVM01000886.1 GCA_010027295.1 Chitinophagia bacterium | reverse complement strand
GATGGCCAAGGAGATGACACGGCTGTCGTACTGGTAGTCGGGGTGGATCATGATGACGTAATCGGCGCCGCGGTCGAGGGCGGCCCGGTAACAGGTTTTCTGATTGCCGCCGTAGCCCCGATTTTTGGTGTGCTTGATGACGGTCAGACCGATGGCTTGGGCGAGTTCGACGGTTTTGTCTTTGCTGACATCATCGACGAGGATGATCTCATCGACGGCTTGCTTGGGAAAATCGCGAAGGGTTCGTTCGAGGGTTCGCTCGGCGTTGTATGCGGGTAGGACGGCAATGAGTTTTTCGCCCGGTGGGGTTTGGTCGGAGGGTCGAACGATATCGCGCACGTCGAGGGTCATCGGTAGATCCTGCATGTCGGTCACGGGAAGAGGCTTGAGAAACCCGCTCAGTACTTGTCTCAGCGCCTCAGAGAAATTGATCAGATCTGTTGTACGGAAGGTGGGCGTCGCGCGTCCGTGAGGCGTCTTGTTATGGGGATGATTTGGTGTTTGTCTGCGAATGAGAGGGAGAAAGCGGTGAGGTACGGGCCATCTACCGTGTGTTGAAAAAGGGGGACAGGCACGTCGCGAGCTCCGAGCCAGTCCCCTTTTTCAGCCTGCTAAGGTTGGGGATTAGGCTGGGTGCAGCGGTTTCGCAATTCGACGAGAGAGGTCGTGGCCGGGAGACGTTCGACCGAGCCGTCAGCGTAGAGGACGAGGGGCTCGGGGCCGTGGGGACTGCCGATACCGATTTGGGAATCGGCAATGTTGGTGTTGCCCCAATCGCTGGGGTTTAGGTCGATGGGTTTGGTCCAGGGGATGTCCTCGTTTCGATACTCAATGAGTAGGATTTGTTTTCCGCTGGGAAGGACACGGGCGGCGGCGCTGCCGGGCCATGCGGTCGTGGGGCCGACGGGGGCGACGAAGTGGGTGTGTTTGAAGATCCAACGAGCCCGTTTAGGGCTGGGGCAGTGGTAGGCGGCGGGCATGAAGTCGTCGAGCAAGTGGGCGTTGTGCTGGCTGTCCCATGGTTCGTCCCAGCGATAGACCGCCGCCAGG
>RGVM01000885.1 GCA_010027295.1 Chitinophagia bacterium | reverse complement strand
CGGTGATTGCCGCCGTGATCGAATCCGCCGCCATGGCCCTGGCCGGCTGGACGATGGCCGAGAGTCTGCTGCGGACGGCCGTCGAGGCCTTCCTCTGCGTGGCGCTGGTGGAGGAGTGGGCGAAGTACGCCATGGTGAAGGCCTACGCCTACCGGAAGCCCGAGTTCGACGAGCCCTTCGACGGCATCGTCTACAGCGTGATGGTCGCCATGGGCTTCGCCACGCTGGAGAACATCCTCTATGTGATGGAGCATGGCATGGGAACCGCCATCCTGAGGATGTTCCTGTCGGTCCCGGCCCATGCCTGCTTCGGCATCGTGATGGGGTACTATCTCGGCCTTGCCCGCTTTCAGTCCGGACGCGAGCGGTCGAACATCCGGCTGGGCCTGCTCCTGGCGACACTCTTCCACGGGTTCTTCGACTTCTTCCTGTTCCTGCAGGACAAGGCCTTCGTCCCGGAGCAGGTGTCCAACCTCCTGCTGTTCGGCGGTGCCGTGGCCTCCTATGTCATCGCCATCCGGTTTTCGAGGACGGCCATCCGGGACCATCTCGAAACATCGCGACGCATGCATGCCTGACGGGGCCTGTGTCTGTGCGGGGTTATCTCCAGAAACCCGGGATTTCCTTGTACAGGGGGCTTCCCAATGCGGGGCAAGTGCTTACCTTTGCGGCAAATCAATCAAAAGAAGACATGTCAACCATTGCCCTCTCTCAAATCGACTTCTCTCTGCCATACAAGGTGAAGGATATCAGTCTGGCCGAATGGGGCCGCAAGGAGATCCGTCTGGCCGAGGCCGAGATGCCCGGACTGATGGCCCTCCGCGAAGAGTACGGCCCCCAGCAGCCGCTGAAGGGTGCCCGCGTCGCAGGATGCCTGCACATGACCATCCAGACGGCCGTCCTCATCGAAACGCTGGTGGCACTGGGCGCCGAGGTGAAGTGGAGCTCCTGCAATATCTTCTCCACGCAGGACCATGCCGCCGCTGCCATCGCCGCCGCCGGCATCGGGGTGTTCGCCTGGAAGGGCCAGACCGTGGAAGAGGCCGACTG
>RGVM01000884.1 GCA_010027295.1 Chitinophagia bacterium | reverse complement strand
CAATTCGCAAGACAAGTAAAACTTCCGAATACATGCAGACGATCACCGTGGAAGAACTGAACGCGAGATTACAGGCAGGGGAGCAGGTGCTCCTCGTCGATGTGCGCGAGCCGCATGAACATTCCGACTTCAACATCGGCGGCTTGCTCCACCCCCTGGGCCGGATCTTGCAGGCGGATGTGGATGAGCTCGAGTCCATGAAGGACCGGGAAGTCGTCATCTACTGCCGCAGCGGCAACCGCAGCGGACAGGCCTGCCTCATGCTCGAAACGATGGGCTTCGCCAACGTGAAGAACCTCGTCGGTGGCATGCTGGCCTGGCGCGATAGGTTCCCTGCCTGACAAAGGCGGAGGATGGGCTTGCCGTGTCATCTGGGAGGGGCCATCCCGAGGTCCTTCATGGCCTGACCCATCATGACCTCCGTGAGCCCCTTGCTGAATCGCTCGATGCTTTCGGGGTTGTAGGACTCCGTCTGCACCGACCAGATGAGTTCGTCTGTACGAGCGTCGAAGAGGTTTCCCTCCATCGAATAGGTCCTGTCGGTCGTATAGTAACCGGGGTCGTACATCATGGGCCACCAGTATCCATAGTACCCCCGGAAGCGGTAGCCATAGCCCGGGAAGGGGGCATACATCATACCTGGCACATAACGGGTCTCGCTTCGCCTCTCCATGAGCGCGGTGGTGAAGATGAGGTCGCATCCCAGTTCCCGGATCTTGGCCAGCATGACCTCCTTGTCGGGGGCGTTATCCTTGGTGAAGGTGGAGGGGAACACGTCGTGACCCTTCACCACGGCGAGACCCTTGGCCGCCGCCGCGGCCGCCATGTCGTCTTCCAGGCTGAGTCTCACGCGTTGGTTGCTGGCGAATGAGGCGATGAAGACCTTCTGAAACCTCTCTCCCTTCCGGAAGGCCGGACTCGTCCAGGAGGAGGTGACACGCTGCGTGGGGCCGCAGGATGCCAATGCCATCGACAGCAGCAGCGCAAAGGCGGTTCGGTGATTTTTCATGCTAGCCCGGTTTGTTCGGGTGCACGAATCTAGGCATGGCC